>NZ_JBYSXD010000002.1:0-108391 GCF_058781865.1 Arthrobacter sp. FW306-1B-F12A | reverse complement strand
CCCCGCCCGTCGTCGTACTTTAAGCAAGCGGTGGGGATCCTAGATGTTGAAGCCGAGTGCCCGCATCTGGTCCTTGCCGTCGTCAGTGATCCGCTCGGGACCCCATGGCGGCATCCATACCCAGTTGAGGCGCCAGTCGTCGACGATGCCGTCGAGGGACTGGCCGACCTGCTCCTCGAGGACATCCGTCAGCGGACAGGCCGCCGTCGTCAACGTCATGTCGATGAGCAGGGCGCCGTCCTCCTCCGAGTATTTCAGACCGTAGAGCAGCCCAAGGTCCACCACGTTGACACCGAGTTCCGGGTCAATGACATCCTTGAGCGCCTCCTCGACGTCCTCGAGGCTGGTGCGAGCCGCGTTGATTTCGGTCATGGCGGGAGTCCTAACTAGGCCTGTGCTGCTGCGGCAGCAGCGATGGTGGCTGCGCCGGCGCCCGTGGCGTAACGGTCGTAGCCTTCTTCTTCGAGGCGGTCGGCCAATTCGGGGCCGCCCTCTTCGACAACCTGGCCATCAACAAACACGTGGACGAAGTCCGGCTTGATGTAGCGCAGGATGCGGGTGTAGTGGGTGATGAGCAAAGTACCCATGTTGCCCGTGGCGTGGGCGCGGTTGACGCCCTCGGAGACGACCTTGAGCGCGTCGACGTCCAGGCCGGAGTCGGTCTCGTCAAGCACGGCGAACTTCGGCTTGAAGAGTTCGAGCTGGAGGATCTCCACGCGCTTCTTCTCGCCGCCCGAGAAGCCCTCGTTGACGTTGCGCTGTGCGAAGTCGGCGTCGATGCGCAGCTGCTGCATGGCCGCCTTGACATCCTTGGTCCAGGTGCGGAGAGCGGGAGCTTCGCCGTCGATTGCCGTCTTGGCGGTGCGCAGGAAGTTGGTCATGGTGACGCCCGGAACCTCTACGGGGTACTGCATGGCCAGGAAGACGCCTGCACGGGCGCGCTGGTCAACGGTCATGGCCAATACGTCTTCGCCGTCGAGCGTGATGGTGCCCCTCGTGACGTTGTAGCGCGGGTGGCCGGCAATGGTAGACGCCAGGGTGGACTTGCCCGAACCGTTGGGGCCCATGATTGCGTGGGTCTCGCCGGTCTTGATGGTCAGGCTGACGCCCTTCAGGATCTCCTTGGTACCCTGCTCCGTCTCGATGCTGACGTGCAGGTCCTTGATCTCAAGAGTAGACATGCTCTTCTTTCTTTCGTAAGTCTTTAGGCACTTGGCGCTCAGTAGTTCTGTACTGACGCGCCGTTCACAACGTTGGTCACGTCCACGTAGACGTCGTCACCGTCGAGGGTGACGGCGAAGACGGGGACGGGGTCATAGGCAGGGAGCTGCAAGGGCTGTCCGGTGCGGAGATCGAACTGGGAGCCGTGGCCCCAGCATTCGATCGCGCAGCCTTCGATTTCACCCTCGGCGAGCGAAATGTCCGCATGCGAGCAGGTGTCGCCGATGGCGTGGATCTCCCCCATCGAGTCCTTGACGATGGCTACGGGGTAGTCATCGATCAGGATGCGCAGCGCCTGCTTGACCTGGATCTCGTTGGCGTTGCATACCAGTTCGCCTTGTGGCTGATCGCTCATAGTCTGTTTTCCCTGCTTGGCTTGAATTAGTTGTCGCTCGCGGCGAGCTCACGCTCAACAGCCTCGGTGAGGCGCTCTTCGAGTGCCGGTACCTTGATCTGCTGGATGATCTCGTTGAGGAAGCCACGGACCACCAAACGGCGGGCGACGTCTTCCGGAATGCCGCGTGCCATCAGGTAGAACAGGTGCTCATCGTCGAAGCGGCCGGTGGCGCTGGCGTGGCCGGCACCCTCGATCAGACCGGTCTCGATTTCCAGGTTCGGCACCGAGTCGGCGCGTGCACCGTCAGTGAGGACCAGGTTGCGGTTGGCCTCGTAGGTGTCGGTGCCTTCTGCTTCCTTGCGGATCAGGACGTCGCCGACCCACACCGTGTGCGCGTTGCGGCCTTGCAGGGCGCCCTTGTAGAGGACGTTGGACTTGCAGTTGGCCACGGCGTGGTCAACAAACAAGCGCTGCTCGAGGTGCTGGCCGGCGTCGGCGAAGTACAGGCCGAACATCTCGGCTTCCGCGCCCGGCGCCGTGAAGCGCGTGGACGGAGTCATGCGCACGACGTCGCCGCCGAGGCTGACCACGATGTGCTTGAACTTGGCGTCCCGGCCCAGCTTGGCCTGCTGCGAAGAGGCGTGAACGGCGTCGTCGTTCCATTCCTGGAGCGAGATGACCGTCAGGTCGGCACCGTCTTCGACGAGGATTTCGACGTTCTCCGAAACGATCGCGCTGCCCTGGTGGTCCAGGACGATCCGGGACTTGGAGAAGCGCCCTGCCACGATCACGATGTGCTGGGCGGAAGCTTCAGTGGAGGTGCCGGTCAGCAGGACGGACACTTCGCCGTCGAGCTGGAGCTCGGCGGGCACCGTAATGACGGTGGCCTCGGTGAAGTTCTCCCAAGCGTTGGCGGACACGCGGTCCTCCGGGATGGCTGCGGAGCCGATGCGGACGTCGTCCCGCCCCACGGTCTCGACGACGACGCCTTCCGGGGCGGTCACGGCGACCGACGGTGCCGAACCGGAGAGGACCTCGTTGTGTCGGCCGCGAAGCCGCTTGAGCGGGGTGAAGCGCCAGTCTTCTTCCAGTCCGGTGAGGGGCTTGAAGTCGGCCAGCTTGTACGAGGTCAGTCGACCTGCGCGCGAACTGTCCGGAATTCCAACGCCGCCGCCGTGGGAGTGGCTCTTGGCCGAGGCGCCCGCAAGCGGTCCGGCCGAAGGAGCCTGTTCCGAGGTCTTTTCCGAGGTGGAAGACGTGTTGGTGCCGGTGTTGACAGGCGAGAGGTTCTCGCCTTCTTCGGTGAAGCCGTCAATAAATGGCTGTGCCGAGGGCGCGCCGATGCGGGCCTTTTCAGTAGTGATTTCAGTCATTGCTAACCGACGGATCCTTCCATCTGCAGTTCAATCAGGCGGTTGAGTTCAAGGGCGTATTCCATGGGCAACTCACGGGCAATCGGCTCAATGAAGCCGCGCACGATCATGGCCATGGCCTCGTCCTCGGGCATACCGCGTGACATCAGATAGAAGAGCTGCTCCTCACTGACTCGGGAAACGGTGGCCTCGTGACCCATCACCACGTCATCCTCGCGGATGTCGATGTAGGGATAGGTGTCGGAACGGGAAATGGTGTCTACCAGCAGGGCGTCGCAACGCACCGTGTTGGCGGAGTGCTTGGCGCCTTCGCGGACCTGGACCAGGCCTCGGTAGGCTGCACGGCCGCCGCCGCGGGCAACGGACTTGGAAATGATGGAGCTCTTGGTGTTCGGCGCGATGTGGACCATCTTCGAGCCGGTGTCCTGGTGCTGGCCTTCGCCGGCGAAGGCGATGGACAGGGTCTCACCCTTGGCGTGCTCGCCGACCAGGTAGACAGCCGGGTACTTCATGGTCACCTTGGAGCCGATGTTGCCATCGATCCATTCCATGGTGGCGCCTTCTTCGCAGATGGCGCGCTTGGTGACCAGGTTGTACACGTTGGTGGACCAGTTCTGGATGGTCGTGTAGCGGACGCGGGCGCCCTTCTTCACGATGATTTCCACCACTGCCGAGTGCAGCGAGTCCGAAGTGTAGATCGGAGCGGTGCAGCCTTCGATGTAGTGGACGTAGGAGTCTTCGTCCGCGATGATCAGGGTGCGCTCGAACTGGCCCATGTTCTCGGTGTTGATGCGGAAGTAGGCCTGCAGCGGGATGTCCACGTGGACGCCCTTGGGGACGTACACGAAGGAACCGCCGGACCATACGGCCGTGTTCAGCGAAGCGAACTTGTTGTCGCCCACCGGAATGATGGTGCCGAAGTATTCCTGGAAGATCTCCGGGTGCTCACGCAGGGCGGTGTCGGTGTCCAGGAAGATGACTCCCTGCTTTTCCAGGTCCTCGCGGATCTGGTGGTACACGACCTCGGACTCGTACTGCGCGGCCACGCCGGACACGAGGCGGCTGCGCTCGGCTTCCGGGATGCCCAGCTTCTCGTAGGTGTTGCGGATGTCCTCGGGGAGGTCTTCCCACGTGGCAGCCTGCTTCTCGGTGGAGCGCACGAAGTACTTGATGTTGTCGAAGTCGATGCCGGAGAGGTCTGCACCCCAGGTGGGCATGGGCTTGCGGTCGAAGTACTTCAAGCCCTTAAGGCGGAGATCCAGCATCCATTGCGGCTCGTTCTTCTTGGCCGAAATGTCGCGGACTACCTCTTCGTTGAGACCACGGCGTGCGTTGGCGCCGACGTCGTTCTTGTCGGCCCATCCGTACTCGTAGTTGCCAATACCGTGCAGCTCGGGATTCTTCTCCAGAATCTCCGAGATCACAGCACCGTCAGCTAGCGCTTTCTCTGCTGTTCCTTCAGCTAATTGACCCGTCATCACGGCCTTTCTTACTGATTGTTGGATTCGACATGGGGCGTGGCCCGCAGCTTCGGAAACCCGAGGGCTTCCTTGGCGGCCGGCCTGCCGGTTGGAATGTGGGTGGTGCAGACATGTCCGCCCTGCGCGAGGGTGGAAAGCCTGCGGACGTCGACGCCGACCAAACGGGAAAACAATTCGGTCTCGGTGTCGCAAAAAACGGGAAATTCCGCGGCGAGCTGCTGGATGGGGCAATGGCCTTGGCACAGCTGGACGCTCGAGAGGGAAGCGGGCAACGGCGCCTTGGTCTCAATAGACGCAGCGGACGCGACATATCCGTCCCTACTCAGCGCCTTGGACAGTGCCACAGCGCGGGCCGCAATGTCGGAACCCGCCAGGTCCACTTCGGGTGCGTAGCGCTCTTCCATTTCGGCGAAGCGCTCCACCGCATAGTCCCTGACAGCTTCCTCGCCTGCGAGGTCCCGGAGCTTCCGCAACGCGGAACTGGCAATGTTCAGGTAGTCATCCCCGAGCTTCGACTGCCCTTGTGAGCTGAGGACATAGCGACGGGCCGGCCGGCCTGCGCCGGCACCCGCCTTCGCGACGCGTTTTACCTCAATGACCCCGGCGCGCTGGAGGTGATCCAGGTGACGGCGGACGGCTGCGGGGGTGAAACCCAGCATGTCGCCGAGTTCAGCCGCGCTGACGGGGCCGTGCTCCAACACCGCGTTGAGTACACGGTCGCGGGTGCGGTCTTCCGCGTCAGCCGCGCCAGCAGCTGTGCCACCGGGCACAGGCATGACCGCGCTATGCCCTGCGGGCACGGAAACAGAACTCCTCATGGAATACACAACACAATCATGTCGTAATTTAGTCCGGGCATCCAGTAAGGCAAGGCTGGCCTGCGGCACCTTGCCCGCCGCACCCCTACTACTTCACGTAGAATACTCTGGTGCGATCCCCCGAATCCCCTGTCCTCACCATCGATGGACTCATCAAGGACGTTGGCCCGCTGGCTTCCCTTGACGGCAAGATGCTCCGGGTAGTCAGCGGCCTGTCAATGTTCGCAGAGCGCGGCCAGATCACTGCCTTGCTGGGTGCCAATGGTGCGGGCAAGACGACAACGCTCGAATGCGCGCAAGGCCTTCAAAAACGTACCGGCGGCCGCATCGCGCTCCTTGGCGAAGACCCCGACACGGCCGGCGCGAACCTTCGTTCGCGCGTCGGCGTGATGCTGCAGGACGGCGGCCTCCCGCCGTCGGCCCGGCCCATCCCCTTGCTTCGGCACATTGCGGGCATGTACCAAAACCCGCTGCCCCTGGATGGACTCGTGGAGCGCTTGGGCATCGACACTTTCAGCCGCACCGGAGTCCGCCGCCTGTCGGGCGGCCAGAAGCAACGGCTCTCGCTTGCGGCCGCCTTGATCGGCAACCCCGAAGTCCTGTTCCTGGACGAGCCCAGCGCGGGCCTCGATCCCCAGTCCCGCCAGATCGTCTTCGAGCTCATCGCCGAACTGCGGGATGCCGGCATGGGCATCATCCTCACCACACACCTCATGGATGACGCCCAGAGGCTTGCCGACTACGTCTACATCATCGACGCCGGTCACAACGTCGCAGAGGGCACCGTCGCCGACTTGTTGAGCCACGGCCACGAGGCCATGGACGGCGTGACCGAACGCACCCTGTTCTTCGATGCCCCGGCCGGACTCGACATAGCCGCGGCCATCGGCGACGAACTCACCATCACGGAAAGCCGGGCAGGCAGCTACGCGATCGCAGGCACGCTGACTCCGCAACATCTGGCCAAACTCACGGCCTGGTGGGCCGAAAAGGGCATTATGCCGGCGTCCCTCCGCTTGGAGGCGCGCAGCTTGGAAGACGTATTCCTGGACATTTCCGGAAGGGACATCCGATGACCACTGCGATCCCCGTGCGCAGCACACCCCACGCCGGACCCGCACCTTTGATGCGCAGGATCCTGCTGCAGGGGCGCTACGAAACCTTGACCATGATCCGGAACGGCGAGCAGCTGATCCTGGCTGTGATCATGCCCTTGCTGGCCTTGGTGGGACTCGCCGTCACACCGCTGCTCGATGGCTTGGGCGCCAGCCGCGTGGACATCGCGACGCCGGGCGTCCTCGCATTGTGCGCCATGTCCACGGCATTCACGGGCCAAGGCATCGCCACGGGCTTCGACCGGCGCTACGGCGTGCTCCGCTTCCTCTCGACCACTCCCTTGGGCCGGACCGGCCTCATCGCCGGCAAGATCATCGCCGTCTTGGCCGTCCTGGTCCTCCAGGTCCTGGTGATCGGCGCCGTGGCCGGGTTGCTGGGCTGGCATCCGCGTCCCGAAGGCTGGCTTCCGGGCCTGGTGCTTTTGGTTCTCGGCGCTGCCGCCTTCACCGCGCTCGGGCTTCTGGTTGCCGGTACAGTGCGGCCGGAGGCAACCCTCGCCATCACGAACCTGCTCTGGATTCTGCTGGGCGCCCTCGGCGGAATCGTGGTTCCTGCCGAGCGTTTGCCGGAACTGGCACAGAACATTGTGCATTTCCTGCCCTCGGGAGCCCTGGGGCAGTCGCTCAGGGACGCTTTCCTCCATGGCAGCGTCTCCCTGCCCTACGTTCTTGTGCTGTTGCTGTGGACCATCGTTCCTGGCGCGGCCGCCGTCCGCTGGTTCAAATGGAACTGAGCGTCCCGTTGTGGAACCAAAACGTCAGCGTGAATTGAGTACCGAGAATTGAGAAAACTGTGAGCACGGCTTCCCGCCTCCCGAAGTCCATCCAGCAGTTGACCGCCAAGCTCCCCACGGAGGTCAACAGCACCGTCCGCAGGCTGGCGATGTTGTCGCTGATCGGCCAGGTGGTCCTGGTGGTCACCGGCGGCGCGGTCCGGCTGACATCCTCCGGGCTCGGCTGCCCCACGTGGCCGCGCTGCACCAGCGGTTCCCTGGTGAACACGCCGGAGATGGGCATCCACGGCTTCATCGAATTCGGCAACCGCATGTTGACGTTCGCCCTGGCCGCCGTCGCCGTCCTGATGCTGGTGTACTTGTGGAACCTCCGTAAGGAACGCCGCGACCTTTTCCTCCTCGCCGTGGGCCTGCTCGCGAGCATTCCGGCCCAGGCCATCATCGGCGGCATCACCGTGCTGTCGAATCTGAACCCCTGGGTTGTCGGCCTGCACTTCCTGGTTTCGATGGCCCTGGTTGTCTTCTCCACGCTCCTGGTCAACCGCGCCTACGGACGGACCGGCCGCTTCATGAAGCTGACGTTGGCGCCGATTCCGGGCGCCATGAGCCCCGTCATGACCGCCGTCGCGTTCTTCTCGGCAGTCGCCGTGTGCCTCGGCGTCGTGGTGACCGGTGCCGGACCCCACGCAGGCGACGCGAACGCGCCGCGCAACGATCTCGATTGGGACCTCTTCTCGCACATCCACGCAGTGCCCGCGTACCTCATCACGGCGGGAGCCGTCTTCGCCGTCTACTTCGTCCTGCGCAAGGGCATCACCGGCTTGTTCCGCACAGCTGCCCTGCTGCTGCTCGCCGTGACGGTCCTGCAGGCGGTCATTGGCTTTGCCCAGTACTACAACGGCATCCCCGCCCTCCTGGTAGGCGCGCACATGTTGGGCGCCGCCCTGCTCATGAGTGCCGCCACGAACGCGGCGGATGTGGCCCGGTTCAGCCCGAAGCTCTAGCCCCAGGCGGCTGATGGCCCCTGCGAAAGCCAAAGGAAAGACCCTCTTTCACGTCATGCGACGTGAAAGAGGGTCTTTCCTTTTAGCGCTATCAGTGAGCGGGCGTTTGGGGAAACGGCCCCATAGGTGAGCGGGCGTTTGGGGGTGACGGGGATGTAGAGGGCGAGTGTGACGGGCCGTCAGCCGCCGATGATCGGGGAACCGATGAACGGGTCCACCGCGAGGGCAATGAAGAGGAGCGTCAGGTAGCTGATGGAGCCGTGGAAGACCTTCATGGCTCCCTTGTTCGAGACGTCCCCGCCCTGTGCCCGGTTGTAGAGGGCGTGTGATTCATACAGGAACCAGGCGCCCGCGAGGACGGCGGCGATGGTGTACACCCAGCCGGCGCGGCCCACGGGCACCAAAAGCAGCGAACACGCAACCATGGCCCAGGCGTAGAGAACCACCTGCACGGAAACCACCTTGGCACCTGCGATGGCACCCAGCATGGGGACGTTGGCGTTGCGGTAGTCCTCGCCGTACCGCATGGACAGCGGCCAGTAGTGCGGAGGAGTCCACAGGAAGATCACCATGAAGAGCACGACGGCGGGCCACTCCACAGTGTTGGTCACGGCGGCCCAGGCGATCAGCACCGGGAAGCAGCCGGCCGCGCCGCCCCACACGATGTTCTGTGCAGTGCGGCGCTTGAGGATCATCGTGTAGATGACAACGTAGAAAACAATCGCACCAAGGCCGAGCCACGCCGACAGCGGATTGGCCCCGAACCACAGGATGGCGATGGAGGCAGCTCCAAGGATCCATGCGAAGACGAGTGCTTCGCGAGGGGTGACTTCGCCCGTCACGAGGGGCCGCTTTTCGGTGCGGTGCATCAGCTTGTCGATGTCGCGGTCGATGTAGCAGTTGAAAACCCCTGCGCTGCCGGCTGCGAAGGCGCCGCCCACCAACGTGGCGAGGATCAAGCCGATCGAAGGAAAGCCCCGTTGCGCGAAGATCATGGTGGGCAGGGTGCTGACCAGCAGCAATTCGATCACGCGGGGTTTGGTCAGTGCCAGATACGCCTTGAACTTACGGGACATTCCGCGCTTCCCCACAGCCGGGGAAGCATTGAGGGGCGTATCTGTTGTGCTCACGTTGGCAGTCACTCTGTTCTTTGCTGGTGTTGTCAAGGCGGGTTTCCCGCGGTGGCGGCACCCCGGTTCGGCCTCCAGATATCATACCGTGGCCTGTCCGACGCCATGGCACCCGGAACTTTCCTTTGTTTCCGAAAGTTCACCGGCGCTTTGCCGCTGCCGTGATTCATAAAACGGAATATGCGTCCATTTTTTGAGATTCCCACCATTCGGGGTGGCGAACCGGGCTAAGCTGGTCTGCAGATCAGCTCACGCAGGTTTCCGAGAAAGCGTATTCTCAGATTTGCATGTCTGGATGATAGATCAACGTTTCAATGGTGAACGGCTGGTAGGAACTTCGCAGCGGGCGCCATCCTGTGCCCGAGGCTTGCCATGTGCCGTCACCAGCCGTCAGCACAGAGAGGGGCTCGGTTTACGTGCCACATTTGGAAGAGCAAGAACTGACTTGGACAAGCCTGGACCAGCGCGCCGTGGACACCGTCCGCGTTTTGGCCGCTGACGCCGTCGAGAAGGTCGGCAACGGTCACCCCGGTACGGCCATGAGCCTTGCGCCGGCCGCCTACCTGCTGTTCCAGAAGCTGATGCGCCACGACCCGAAGCACCCGGACTGGATCGGCCGCGACCGGTTCATCCTGTCCCCCGGACACACATCGCTGACCCTGTACATCCAGCTGTTCCTTTCCGGCTACGGCCTGGAGCTGAAGGACCTCGAGGCCCTGCGCACCTGGGGCTCGCTGACCCCCGGCCACCCGGAATACAAGCACACCGCCGGCGTCGAGATCACCACCGGCCCGCTGGGCCAGGGCCTGGCCTCCTCGGTGGGCTTCGCCTACTCGCAGCGCCGCCAACGCGGCCTGTTCGACGCCGATGCTCCCGCCGGCGAGAGCCCGTTCGACCACACCATCTGGGTCATTGCCTCCGACGGCGACCTCCAGGAAGGCGTCACCTCGGAAGCTTCTTCCCTGGCCGGCCACCAGGAACTGGGCAACCTCGTGGTGATCTACGACGAGAACCACATCTCCATCGAAGACGACACCGACGTGGCCTTCACCGAAGACGTCCTCAAGCGCTACGAGGCCTACGGCTGGCACACCCAGCGCGTGGACTGGACGAAGACCGGCGAATACGTCGAAGACGTCCAGGAGCTCTACGGTGCCCTGCTCGCCGCCAAGGCCGAGACCGGCAAGCCGTCCATCATCTCGCTGCGCACCATCATCGGCTACCCGGCTCCCAAGAAGCAGAACACCGGCAAGATCCACGGTTCCGCCCTCGGTGCCGAAGAAGTCGCAGCATTGAAGGAAGTCCTGGGCTTCGATCCCGAGCGTTCCTTCCAGGTTGACGAGGACGTCCTGGCGCACGCCCGTGCAGTCGTCGAGCGCGGCGCAGCCGAGCGCAGCGAATGGCAGGCATCCTTCGAGGCGTGGCAGACCGCCAACCCCGAGGGCGCGGCACTGCTTGAGCGCATCGAGGCCAAGAAGCTCCCCGTCGAACTCGACGCCGCTCTGCCGGTGTTCGAAGCAGGCAAGGAAGTTTCCACCCGCGCCGCGTCCGGCAAGGTCCTGAACGCGATCGGCCCGGTCCTTCCGGAACTGTGGGGCGGCTCAGCCGACCTCGCCGAGTCCAACAACACCACCATCGAGGGTTCGCCGTCGTTCATCCCGACCTCGCGCTCCACCGGCGCGTGGAAGGGCAACCCGTACGGCCGGGTGCTGCACTTCGGTATCCGCGAGCACGCTGCCGCGTCGATCGTGAACGGCATTTCGCTGCACGGCCGGACCCGGGCGTTCTCCGGCACGTTTCTGATCTTCAGTGACTACCAGCGTCCCGCGATCCGCCTTGGCGCGCTCATGGGCGTCCCGTCGCTGTACGTCTGGACCCACGACTCGATCGGCCTGGGCGAAGACGGCCCAACCCACCAGCCGGTGGAGCAGCTGTCCACCCTCCGCGCCATTCCGGGCCTGGACGTTGTCCGTCCCGGCGACGCCAACGAGGTTGCCGCGGCATGGAAGACCATGCTTGAGAACCACGAGAACCCGGCAGGCATCGTGCTGACCCGCCAGAACATCCCGACCTACGCACGCGGCGAAGGCCTTGCCGAGGGTGACACCTTCGGCTCCACCGCCGGGGTCGCCAAGGGCGGCTACGTCCTGGCAGAGGCTTCAAAGGACGGCGCTACGGTCCCGGCCGAGGTCATCCTGATCGGCACCGGTTCCGAGGTCCAGCTCGCGGTGAACGCCCGCGAAGCGCTCCAGGCCGAAGGCATCGCCACCCGCGTCGTCTCCATGCCGTGCGTCGAGTGGTTCAACAAGCAGGACTCCGCGTACCGCGAGTCCGTGCTCCCCGCCGCCGTCAAGGCCCGCGTCTCGGTCGAAGCAGGCCTGGCACTGGGCTGGAAGGAATTCGTCGGCGACGCCGGACGCTCCATCAGCCTCGAGCACTTCGGCGCCTCGGCAGACTACAAGCGCCTCTTCAAGGAGTTCGGCATCACGGCAGAAGCAGTCGCCGCCGCCGCAAAGGACTCCCTCGCGGGTCTCAATAGCTGAAAAAGCGTTTGAGACGAATCCGACAGCAACGAACAGATTTCCAAGGAGATTAAAGAAATGACTACGACTCCCACCCAGCAGCTTTCCGACGCCGGCGTGTCCATCTGGCTTGACGACCTCTCCCGCGAACGCCTTTCCAGCGGCAGCCTGCAGAAGCTCATCGAAGAGAAGAACGTCGTTGGTGTCACCACCAACCCGTCCATCTTCCACGCCGCCATCACCGCCGGCAGCGACTACGACGCCGTGATTGCCGAAGAGGCCGCCAAGGGCGCAACCGTTGAAGAGACTGTCTTCGAGATCACCACCACCGACGTCGCCGATGCCTGCGACCTCTTCGCCCCGGTCGCGGCAGCGAGCAACGGCGTGGACGGCCGCGTCTCCATCGAGGTGGACCCCCGCCTGGCGTGGGACACCGAAGGCACCATCGCCGAGGCCAAGCACCTGTACAAGAAGGTCAACAAGGACAACGTCCACATCAAGATCCCGGCAACCCTCGAAGGCCTCGCCGCCATCACGGCAACCCTGGCCGAGGGCATCAGCGTCAACGTGACCCTGATCTTCTCCCTGGAGCGCTACCGCGCCGTCATCAACGCATTCCAGTCCGGCCTGGAGCTGGCCAAGGAAAACGGCCACGACCTCTCCAAGATCCACTCCGTGGCGTCCTTCTTCGTCTCCCGCGTGGACACCGAGATCGACAAGCGCCTCAACGCCATCGGCACCGATGAGGCCAAGGCCCTCAAGGGCAAGGCAGGCGTCGCCAACGCCCGCCTCGCCTACCAGGTCTACGAAGAGCTGTTCTCCACCGAGCGTTGGGCAGTCCTGGCCGAAGCAGGCGCGCTCCCCCAGCGCCCGCTGTGGGCCTCCACCGGCGTCAAGGACCCGGCGTACCCGGACACCCTGTACGTGACCGAACTGGTCGCGGCCGGCGTCGTCAACACCATGCCGGAAAAGACCCTCGACGCCACGTTCGACCACGGCGTCGTCACGGGTGACACCATCTCCGGCACCTACGAAGAAGCAAACAACGTCCTCAACGCACTCGAGGGCCTGGGCATCTCCTACAACGACGTCGTCGCAATCCTCGAATCCGAGGGCCTGGACAAGTTCGTCGCCAGCTGGAAGGAACTTCTGGCCGACGTCGAAGGTGCCCTCGCCTCTGCACGGAAGGCTTCCTAACCCACATGAGCACTCTCAGCTACGACGCCAGCGGTGCTGCGCAGCAGGCCATCGAGCAACACATCCCGGCACTTGTCGAAGACCGGATTGCCACCAGGATTTTCGCCAAGGACCACACTCTGTGGGGTCCGGATGCCGAATCCGAATCCGCCATCCGTCTCGGATGGGTGGAAGCGGCAACCGTTTCCCAGCCCTTGGTCGAAGGGATCCTGGAACTCCGGGATGCCCTCCGGGCCGAAGGCGTCTCCCGCATTGTCCTGTGTGGCATGGGCGGCTCTTCGCTTGCCCCCGAGGTCATTGCCGGCACTGCTGGCGTCGAGCTGACCGTGCTGGACAGCACAGACCCCGAACAAGTCGGTGCTGCCCTCGCGGACCGCCTGGCCGAGACCGCCATCGTGGTCTCGTCCAAGTCAGGCTCCACTGTCGAAACCGACTCGCAGCGACGGGTATTCGAGCATGCCTTCACCGAGGCCGGCATCGATGCCAAGAGCCGCATCGTCATCGTGACCGATCCGGGTTCCCCGCTGGACAAGGCCTCCCGTGAAGCCGGCTACCGTGCCGTCTTCAACGCCGACCCGAACGTCGGCGGCCGCTTTTCGGCGCTGACTGCTTTCGGCCTGGTCCCCAGCGGCCTCGCGGGAGTCGACATCCAGGCATTCCTGGATGAGGCCGAGGAAGCTGCGGAAATCCTCAACGAAGACTCACCCGAAAACATCGGGCTCCGGCTCGGGGCCGCCCTGGGCGGAACCACCCCGCTGCGCAACAAGATCGTCATCGTCGAAGACGGTTCCGGAATCGTCGGCTTCGCGGACTGGGCCGAACAGCTCATCGCCGAATCCACGGGCAAGCTCGGCACGGGGGTCCTGCCGGTTGTTGCAGGTCCTTCCGCACCCGAGGTCAGCAGCGGTGCGGAAGACGTCCTGGTGATCCGCCTCGTCGGTGCGGAATCCGACGTCGAACTCGGCGAAAACGAAGCCGCCATCGCCGGTGGCCTCGCCACCCAGATGTTCGTCTGGGAATTCGCCACCTCGGTCGCCGGCCGCCTGCTGGGCATCAACCCCTTTGACCAGCCCGACGTCGAGGCAGCCAAGATTGCCGCGCGCGGCCTGTTGGACGCGCGTCCCGAGCCGACGCCGGCGAACTTCGTCGACGGCGCGATCGAGGTCCGCGGAGGTGCGTGGCTCGGCGACGCGGCAACGGCCGCCGATGCCGTCAAGGCGCTCCTCGGCGAACTCGGCACGGACGGCTACCTGAGCGTCCAGGCGTATTTCGACCGGATCGCGTTCGCGCAGCTTGAGGGCATCCGGGACGAACTCGCCGGGGTCAGCGGCCGCCCGGTCACTTTTGGCTGGGGTCCGCGCTTCCTGCACTCCACCGGGCAATTCCACAAGGGCGGACCGGCCATCGGTTCGTTCCTGCAAGTGACCGCTTCCGCGACCGGCGACATCGCCATTCCGGAACGGCCGTTCACCTTCGGCCAGCTGATTGCAGCCCAGGCGGCCGGCGATGCCCAGGTTCTCGAGAACCACGGCCGCCCGGTACTACGTCTGCACCTCACGGACCGCGGAGCCGGCGTTGCCCAGCTCCAGGAAATCGTCGCCGCATTGGCCGGCCAGGCCAGCGCGCTCGAAAGCTAAGGCACAAACCCAAACATGCCAGAAACTGAAATCGGTTACCGGTCCACCGGAAAGGCAAGCCACCGCAATCCCCTTCGGGATCCTCGGGATCGGCGCCTGAACCGCATCGCAGGGCCATCGTCGCTGGTGTTCTTCGGAGTCACCGGCGACCTTGCCCGGAAGAAACTCATGCCGGCGGTCTACGACCTCGCCAACCGTGGGCTGTTGCCGCCGAGCTTCGCGCTCGTCGGCTTCGGCCGGCGGGACTGGAGCAACGAGGACTTCGCGAACGAGGTCAAGGAGAACGTCAAGGCGCACTCCCGCACCCCGTTCGACGACGCCGTCTGGAACCAGCTCTCCGAGGGCATCCGTTTCGTCCAGGGAGAGTTCGACGACGACCAGGCGTTCAAGCGCCTCAGCGCCACGCTTGACGAACTCGACGAGACCCGCGGCACGCGCGGCAATCACGGTTTCTACCTGTCCATTCCGCCCAAGGCCTTCGAGCAGGTCTGCCAACAGCTCTCCAAGCACGGGCTCGCGCAGGCCGGCGACGGCCAGTGGCGCCGGGTGGTCATCGAAAAGCCGTTCGGCCACGACCTGGAGTCCGCGCGCAAGCTCAACGACATCGTGGAGTCCGTCTTCCCGCCGGACGCGGTCTTCCGCATCGACCACTACCTTGGCAAGGAGACGGTCCAGAACATCCTGGCCCTGCGCTTCGCCAACCAGCTGTTCGAGCCTTTGTGGAACGCCAACTATGTTGACCACGTCCAGATCACCATGGCCGAGGACATCGGCACCGGGGGCCGGGCGGGGTATTACGACGGCGTCGGCGCGGCCCGCGACGTCATCCAGAACCACCTGCTGCAGTTGCTGGCCCTGACGGCCATGGAGGAGCCCATTTCCTTCAATGCCGATGACCTGCGTGCCGAGAAGGAAAAGGTCCTCGCTGCTGTCAGGCTTCCCGAGGACCTCTCCACCCATTCGGCCCGCGGCCAGTTCACCGGCGGCTGGCAAGGCGGCGAACTGGTGCAGGGCTACCTCGAGGAAGACGGCATTCCGGCCGATTCCAAGACGGAAACCTACGCGGCCATCCGCCTGGACATCAACACCCGGCGCTGGGCCGGGGCTCCGTTCTACCTGAGGGCCGGCAAGCGTCTTGGCCGCCGCGTCACGGAAATCGCCGTGGTGTTCAAGCGCGCACCCAACCTGCTGTTCCGCGGCCACGGCGAGGACGACTTCGGCCAGAACGCCGTGGTCATCCGGGTCCAGCCCGACGAGGGCGCTACCATCCGCTTCGGGTCCAAGGTTCCCGGCACGCAGATGGAAGTCCGCGACGTGACCATGGACTTCGGCTACGGCCACTCGTTCACGGAGTCCAGCCCCGAGGCGTACGAACGCCTGATCCTGGACGTGCTGCTCGGCGAGCCCCCGCTCTTCCCGCGGCACCAGGAAGTCGAGGAGTCCTGGAAGATCCTGGACCCCTTCGAGGAATACTGGGCCGGACTCGACGAACAGCCCGAACCCTACGCTCCCGGCAGCTGGGGCCCGGCCTCGGCCGACGAGCTGCTTGCCCGCGACGGACGAACCTGGAGAAGGCCATGATCGTAGATCTTCCCGACACCACCACCTCCAAGATCTCCAAGAAGATCACCTCCCTGCGCGAGCAGGGAGGTGTGATCGCCCTTGGACGCGTCCTGACCCTCGTGGTGGTGACCAAGTCCGGGCTTGAGGAAGAAGCCATCGAGGCAGCCAACGAGGCCAGCCGCGAACATCCGTGCCGCATCATCGTCCTCGCGGACGCAGGCAGCGAAGCGCCGAACCGCCTCGACGCCCAGATCCGCGTGGGTGGCGACGCCGGAGCATCAGAAGTCATCGTCCTGCGCGGTTACGGTGAACTCGCCAAGGAAAGCGAATCCCTCGTCGCGGCACTGCTGCTCCCGGACGCGCCGATCGTGGCCTGGTGGCCGCACGGAGCACCCGAGAACGCCTGCGAGACATCCATCGGCAGGATCGCGCACCGCCGCATCACGGACTCCGCCAACGAGGCCGACCCCGCAGCAGCGCTGGCCCGGATCCGGAACACGTACCGGGCCGGCGACACCGATCTCGCCTGGACACGCCTGACCAACTGGCGCCTCCAGCTCGCGGCAGCCCTGGACCAGGTAGACGAATCCCCCGTCACGGCCATCGCCGTCGAGGGTGCTTCCGACTCGCCCAGCACGCTTCTGCTGGCCGCCTGGCTCACCCTGTTCCTCGACGCTCCGGTCCAGATTGTTGCCGACCCGGCGGGAACAGGCATACGCAGGGTACGGCTGAGCCGCGCCACAGGCGACGTCCAGCTGGTCCGTCCTGGCCTCACCATTGCGGAACTGACCCAGCCGGGCCAGCCCGCGCAGCGGATTTCACTGCCTCGCCGCAGCCTGCGGGACTGCCTCGCCGAAGAATTGCGCCGTCTTGATCCGGACGATGTCTTCGGAGAAGTGATTACTATGGGACTGCCCCGAACCAATAGCAAGGAGTGACCGTCCCAGTGAGCGCTGACCCAAGAGTAAGCATCCATCCCGACTCCGCCGTCCTTATGGCCGCGATCGCAGCAAGGCTCATCACCAAGCTGGTGGATGTCCAGGACAAGCACGGAGAAGCCACTGTGGTCCTCACCGGCGGAACCGTGGGCATCGGCACCCTGAAAGCGGTTGCCGATTCGCCCGCGGCGCCGGCCGTTGACTGGTCCCGGGTGAACTTCTGGTGGGGTGACGAGCGCTTCGTCGGCAAGGACAGCACCGACCGCAACACCGTGCAAGCGCGTGAGGCACTGCTCTCCAGCCTGCCGGTGGACCCGGCCCGCGTGCACGAACCGGGATCATCGGATGAGTTCGCCACCGCGGACGAGGCCGCGGCGGACTACGCGGCCCGGCTCAAAGCCGCTGCCGAGGCCGAGCACTCCGCGGACACCTCGGACAACCGTCCCGAGGAGGCAGGCGAGTTGCCCCGCTTCGACATCCTGCTGCTCGGGGTGGGTCCGGATGCGCATATTGCCTCGCTCTTCCCGGAGCAGGCAGGTATCCGCGTGAAGGACCGTACGGTGGTGGGGGTCGAGAACTCCCCCAAGCCACCGCCGTCGAGGATTTCGCTGACCTTGCCCGCCATCAACTCCGCCCAGGAAATCTGGATGGTCGTGGCAGGCGAGGACAAGGCCGGCGCCGTGGGGCTGGCCCTTGCCGGAGCCAACCCGGTGCAGGTTCCCGCCTCCGGGCCCAGTGGCCGCTCGAGGACCCTGTGGCTTATCGATGAGAATGCAGCCTCACGCGTCCCCCAGCAGCTCGTCCGAAAGGACCCCGCGGGCGCGTAGCCGCTTGAGCGCTCCGGCCAGGACAATCTCCGCGTCCTGGCTGGAGCGTCTTTCTTTAACGTAGTCCAGGTGGCTCTTGAAGATTTCTTCGTCCGCACGTTCCATGGTGGCTTCGCCCTGTTCGCGGACGGCAACCAGGCCACACTTCGGGCAATCCCACCGGATCGGGATTTGATCTTCCGGGAGTTTAACGAAAACAAGCCGCGTCTCATGTCCCTTGGCGCACCAATAGGGAACACGAATACGCGGCAAGCTTTCGCCGACTACAGAGTCGGGTTGGTTTCTTGGGGCCGATCCAGCTGTTACGCCGGCCCGTGTGCCCCGGAATCCAGAAGTACCATGAACCATCGTCGATCCCCTTGAGAGTTCGGCTGCATGGCTTGAAGGCCATGCAGCCTAGTCTAGTGGGAGGATCCCGGCGACGGCAGTGCTAGGAGTCTCCGCCCGCGGTGAAGCGCATGATGAGGCCAAGTCCAATGATCACGACACCCCAAGTGCAGCCCAAGACGATGGTGAAGCGGTTGAGGTTTCGCTCTGCGACACCTGAAGAACTCAATCCTGAGCTCATGCCACCGCCAAACATATCGGACAACCCGCCGCCACGTCCCTTGTGGAGGAGGATGAGCAGCGTCAGCAGAAGGCTGGTAATGCCCAGCAGAATCTGCAGAATGACTTGAAGAACGTCCACGACGGCCTTTCAGAAGAACGGAAAACGGGAGCGGAACCGGAAACGGACTAAGCCGCGCTGAGGTGGCTCTCGAACCTGACAATGTTAGCAAACTCGGCGGGGTCCAGGCTCGCGCCACCCACCAGCAAGCCGTCGACGTCGCTTTCGGCCATGATCGCTGCCGCATTGTTGGCCTTGACCGAACCACCGTAAAGGAGGCGGGTCTTGGCGGCCACAGCATCGTCGAACAAGGATGCGAGCTCTGAACGGATAGCGGCGCACATCTCCTGTGCGTCTTCGGGACCCGCGACTTCGCCAGTACCAATGGCCCAGACAGGCTCGTACGCGACAACCAGTTCGCCGGCCTGGTCTGCGGTGAGGCCTTCGACGCCGGCGCGCAACTGGGCCAGCGTGTGCTCCACATGGGTGCCGGCCTGGCGGACCTCAAGGCCCTCGCCGACACACAGGACCGGCGTAACGTCGTGGCGGAAGGCTGCTTTGACCTTCGCGTTGAGGACCTGGTCGTCCTCGTTGTGGATGGTGCGGCGTTCGCTGTGGCCCACCAGGACATAGGCGCAACCGAGCTTGTTGAGGAACTGGCCGGAGATATCGCCGGTGTACGCTCCGGAGTCGAACTGCGAGAGGTCCTGTCCGCCATAGACGACGTCCAACTCGTCGCCCTGGACGAGGGTCTGCACACCGCGCAGATCGGTAAACGGGGGGAAGACCGACACCTCCACCCGGCTGTAGTCGTGCTTGGCGTCGGAGAGGGTCCAAGCCAGCTTCTGCAGCAGGGTGATGCCCTGGACGTGGTCCATGTTCATCTTCCAGTTGCCGGCAATGAAGGGCTTGCGGATGAAGTTTCCGTTGGCAGAAGTTGTCACGTGTGCTCCAAAGATGCGTTGAGATAGGGAAAGCCGGCGGGGCGCTTGCCTTCAAGGAAGGGCCCCCCCCCGGCCATGTAGCCTTAGCGGTCCAGAACGCTCAGGCCGGGAAGATCCTTGCCTTCAAGGTATTCCAGGCTGGCGCCGCCGCCCGTGGAAATGTGTCCGAACTGGGAGTCCTCAAAGCCGAGGGTCCGGACGGCCGCGGCGGAGTCGCCGCCGCCAACCACGGTGAATGCCGGCGTCTCAGTCAAGGCCTGGGCGATGGCACGGGTGCCGCCGGAGAAGGCTTCGAATTCGAAGACGCCCATGGGGCCGTTCCAGAACACGGTCTGTGCGGCCTTGATCTGCTCGGCGAAAGCCTCCGCGGATACCGGTCCGATGTCCAGGCCAATGCCGGAGGCGCCGAACGAGCTGTCCTCGATCGCGTCAGCGGCGACCACTTCGTGTTCAGCGTCGGCGGCGAAGCGGCTTGCGACCACGACGTCGGTGGGGATGACGAAGGCGGTACCGGCGTCGGAGGCGCGCTTGAGGTAGTCCTGGACCACGGGGATCTGGTCAGCTTCAAGCAGGCTGCCCGCAACCTTGTGACCGGCCGCTGCGAGGAAGGTGAAGAGCATTCCGCCACCGACGAGGATGGTGTCTGCCTTGCCGAGGAGGTTGTCGATCACTGCGAGCTTGTCAGAGACCTTGGAACCGCCGAGGACCACGACGTACGGGCGCTGGGTATCAGTGGTGAGTTTGCGCAGAACCTCCACCTCGGTGTGCACAAGGTCACCCTGGTAGGAAGGAAGCCGGGTGGCGACGTCGTAGACGCTGGCGTGCTTGCGGTGGACAGCGCCGAAGGCGTCATCCACGAAGGCACCGTTGTCGCCGGTGAGCGCCACGAGTTCATCGGCGAAGGCGCCGCGCTCGGCGTCGTCCTTGCTGGTTTCGCGGGCGTCGAAACGGACGTTCTCCAGGACCAGGACGTCTCCATCGTCCAGGGACCCGGCCAGCTCCTTGGCGGACTCACCAACGGTGTCTTCCGCGAGCTGGACCTTGAATGGCGCGAGCTCCGCAAGCCGCGCCACAGCCGGCTTGAGCGAATACTTGGCCTCGGGAGCGCCCTTGGGGCGTCCCAGGTGGGCCGTGACGAGCACGCGGGCACCGGCGTCCGAGAGCTTTTCGATGACCGGGAGGGAGGCCTTGATGCGGCCGTCGTCGGTCACTGTAGAGCCGTCGAGCGGCACATTCAGGTCACTTCTGACAAGAATGTACCGCCCGCGGACACCTTCAGCGATCAGTTCGTTGAGGGTGTGAGATGTCATGTGTCTACCCTAGCCCAGCTTGGATGCGACGAGCTCCGTGAGGTCAACGAGGCGGTTGGAGTAGCCCCATTCGTTGTCATACCAGGAAACAACCTTGACCTGGTTGCCGATGACCTTGGTGAGGCCGGAGTCGAAGATCGAAGAAGAGGGGTCGCCGACGATGTCAGAAGAGACGATCGGGTCTGCCGTGTAGCTGAGGATGCCCTTGAACTGCTCGGTCTCCGAAGCTGCCTTGAGAGCCGCGTTGACTTCCTCAACGGTTACTTCGCGGGAAACCGTGACGGTCAGGTCCGTGGCGGAACCGGTGGGGACCGGGACGCGGATGGCGTAGCCGTCGAGCTTGCCCTTGAGTTCCGGAAGGACGAGGCCGATCGCCTTGGCAGCACCAGTGGAGGTGGGAACCATGTTGATCGCTGCGGCGCGGGCACGGCGGAGATCGCTGTGGGGGCCGTCCTGCAGGTTCTGGTCCGCCGTGTAGGCGTGCACCGTGGTCATGAGGCCGCGTTCGATGCCGAAGGCGTCGTTGACCACCTTGGCCAGCGGGCCGAGGCAGTTGGTGGTGCAGGAAGCGTTGGAAATGATGTGGTGTGCTGCGGGGTCGTAGAGCTCGTGGTTGACGCCCATGACGATGGTGATGTCTTCGTCCGAAGCAGGAGCGGAGATCAGGACCTTCTTGGCACCTGCGTCGATGTGCTTCTGCGCAGCGGCGGCCTTGGTGAAGAAGCCGGTGGACTCGATGACGATGTCGACGCCCAGTTCGGCCCACGGCAGGTTTGCAGGGTCGCGCTCTGCGAGGACCTTGATGATGCTGCCGTCGACAATGAGGTTGCCCTCTTTGACTTCGACGGACTGGGTCAGGCGGCCGCCGACGGAGTCGTACTTCAAAAGGTGGGCAAGTGCCTCGGGACTCGTGAGGTCGTTGACCGCAACAATTTCGAGGTCGGCACCCTGGGCGAGTGCTGCGCGGAAGTAGTTGCGGCCGATGCGGCCAAAGCCGTTGATACCAATACGGGTGGTCACTATTTCAGTCTCCTTGGTGCTCTTGCAAGCACACCTAGTGAGTCGGATCTTGATTCCAACTAACAATTCCCGCACACCATTGGGCAGAAGTGATTATCAGATCGGAGGGCGACCAGCCACATTGCTGAAGGCTAACCGCCTTCCGTGACCCATCTTACGTTTAACTACGTCTGCCCCCGCAACTGCGGGGGCAGACAATCCGGTATTTGGGCGAAATTCACCTGAATGTGAAGTTTGTTACATCCCCGTGTATTCCGCGTCACTCACCGATCCTGGGCGGAGTCCCTAGAGAACGATCAGCCCGGTGGCGTTCGCGCGGGCCGCTTCGAAGCGCTTTGCGACGTCGGCCCAGTTGACGATGTTCCAGAAGGCCTTGACATAGTCGGCCTTGACGTTGACGTAGTCCAGGTAGAAAGCGTGCTCCCACATGTCCAGCATGAGCAGCGGCGTGGTGCCGACTGCGACATTGCCCTTCTGGTCGTAGAGCTGCTCGATGAGGAGGTTGCCGCCGATGGGCTCGTAGGCAAGGAAGCCCCAGCCGGAACCCTGCAGTCCAAGCGCGGCTGCCGAGAACTGGGCACGGAAAGCATCGAAGGAGCCGAAGGCGTCATCGATGGCCGCAGCCAGCTCACCCTCGGGCTTGTCGCCACCGTCCGGGGAGATGTTGTTCCAGAACACGGAGTGGTTGATGTGGCCGCCGGTGTGGAACGCGAGGTCCTTGGAGAGGCGGTTGATGTTGGCGAAGTCGCCCTTGTCGCGCGCCTCGGCCAACTGGGCCAAAGCGTTGTTGGCGCCTGCTACATAGGCGGCGTGGTGCTTGCTGTGGTGCAGCTCCATGATCTTCGCCGAAATGTGCGGCTCAAGTGCTGCGTAGTCGTAGCCGAGCTCGGGCAGTACGTACTCTGTCACGAAATCCTCCAATGTAGTGGACCGGGGTCCGTTTGGTAACTCTCGTTTTGTTCATCCGACCGGCGAACCGGCCGGAAATCTACACCCTGACGATTCTAGGACGGGCGCCCTATTCGTCCATCATTTCGGGGGTCACATTTGCCTCGGTGCCCGGGATCCCCAGGTCGCCGGCCCGCTTGTCCGCCATGGCCAGCAGCCGGCGGATCCTTCCCGCGATGGCGTCCTTGGTCATGGGCGGATCGGCAAGCCGGCCCAATTCATCGAGGCTGGCCTGCTTGTGCGCGACCCGGAGTTCACCCGCGTACTTGAGGTGGTCCGGAACGTCGTCACCGAGGATTTCCAGGGCCCGGTCCACGCGGGCGCCAGCCGCGACGGCGGCCTGGGCCGAACGGCGCAGATTGGCGTCGTCGAAGTTCGCGAGGCGGTTGGCCGTGGCCCGGACTTCCTTCCGCATGCGGCGCTCCTCCCACACCATGAGGGCGTCATGCGCGCCCATCCGGGTGAGCAGCGCGGCGATGGTGTCGCCGTCACGGATGACCACGCGATCCACGCCGCGCACTTCCCGGGCCTTGGCCTGGATGCCGAGGCGGCGGGCAGCGCCCACCAGGGCAAGCGCCGATTCCGGCCCGGGGCACGTGACCTCGAGCGAGGATGACCGGCCGGGTTCGGTGAGGGAACCGTGAGCCAGGAACGCGCCGCGCCACACAGCCTCCGCGTCCGACGCCGAACCGTTGACGACGGCGGACGGCAAGCCGCGCACGGGTCGCCCGCGGCCGTCGAGGAGGCCGGTCTGGCGGGCCAGGGCTTCGCCGTCGCGCACTACGCGGACAACGTAGCGGCTACCCCGACGGAGTCCCCCGCCGGAGACGACGATGATCTCGCTCTGGTGCCCGTAGACTTCGGCGATCGCGGCGCGCAGCCGCCGCGCCGTTGAGGCGAGGTCAACCTCCGCCTCGATCACGATGCGGCCCGAAATGATGTGCAGCCCGCCGGCAAAACGCAGCATGGCCGAAACTTCGGCCTTGCGGACGGACGACTTCTTGATGTCCAGCCGGGAAAGTTCTTCCTTGACCGATGCGGTCAGTGCCATCGCATGTTCCTAACTATTCCCGAAGATATCGTGATACGCCGACGCCAGACGCAGCGGGTCGTGGACTGGACGGCGGCTCGACGCCCCCACTTTACCCAAGACCACCTCCGCACCGATCATCCCGGCAGCGCGTTCGAATTCCTTGAGGTCCGATATCGAGGTGGGATCGGCCAGGACAACGTCCACGCTGAACTCCGGCGCATAGTGGCGCAGGGCATCCAAGTGGTCCGCCGCGGACATCCCGGAGGTTTCCTTGGTGTCCATGGCGAGGTTCATGGTGAGGCAGCGTTTGGCGGGGGTGTCGCACAAGGCCTGGCGCATTTCCGGCAGCAGCAAATGCGGCAACACTGACGTGTACCAGGAGCCGGGACCCAGGATGATCCAGTCCGCAAGCTCGATTGCGGTCAACGCTTCGATGCAGGCGCGTGCGTCTTCCGGAAGGAGCCTGACGTTTTCGAGCGATCCGGCAACGGCGCACTTGGCCTGGCCTTTGACGATCTGGAACTCGTACCCGCCCCCGGGCAGTGGCACCCGGACGTCGCCCTCGATGTTCAGCGGCTGGGTGGACATCGGGAGGACCTGGCCGCGGGCACCCAGAAGGGCGCCTGCCCATTTCAGTCCGGCCACTGCGTCGCCCAGAAGCTCCCAGAGCGTGACGATGAGCAGGTTCCCCATGGCGTGGTCGTCCAGGGAACCTTGGCGTCCGCTTGGAGTCTTGAAGCGATGCTGCATGACGTCCCGCCAGGTGCGGCCCCAATCGGTGTCGTCACACAGTGCGCTCAGCGCCATTCGAAGGTCGCCCGGCGGAAGGACGCCGTACTCTTCGCGGAGCCGCCCGGAGGATCCGCCGTCGTCGGCAACGGTGACAATCGCGGTGAGCTCGGAGGTCAGGAGCCGCAGTGCCGACAACGATGCCGAAAGCCCGTGTCCGCCGCCGAGCGCCACAACCGAGGGGCCTTTGGCGGGCTGGCTGCCCGGCGTGCCTTTCGGTGGAACCAGCGGCAGGGGTCCTGTCAGGACCCCCATTATTCGCGACCCAGATCGCGGTGGCTTGTGGTGACGGTGACCCGCGGGTATTGCGCGAGCCGTTTGGAGAGTTCGACGGCGACCGCGACCGAACGGTGCTTGCCGCCGGTGCAACCGACGGCAATGGTGGCGTAGTGCTTGTTTTCCGTCCGATAGCCGTCGAGGACGGGCTCCAAGGCGAGGACGTAACGGTCGACGAAGTCCTTCACGCCAGCGGCCCCCAGGACATAGTCGCTGACGTCGGCGTCGAGCCCTGTGTGCGGACGCAATTTCGGAACCCAGTGCGGGTTGGGGATGAAGCGAGCATCCGCCACGAAGTTGGCGTCCACGGGCAGGCCGTATTTGAAGCCGAAGCTCATGACGTTCAAGCGCAGCGCCACAGGGCCCGTGTCGGTGAAAAGTTCGGTGATGGCGGTCGCCAGGCCGTGGACGTTGTACGTGCTCGTGTCCAAGACGACGTCCGCGGATTCTTTTAGCTCTTTCAGGACGTCCCGCTCCGCCGCGATGCCGTCCAGGATCCGGCCACCGCCCTGGAGCGGATGCGGGCGGCGGCCCTGCTCAAACCGCCGCACCAGGACGTTGTCGCTGGCATCGAGGAAGAGGACGCGGAAGGTGATTCCGGTGGCGCTGAGCGCGCCGAGCGCCGTCCTGATATCGGTGAAGAGGCCCTTGCTGCGCACGTCCACGACGACGGCAAGCTTGGGGATGGACTGTGGCGCGTGCGAGACGATTTCCGCCAGCGTCCCCAGCATCTGCGGGGGAAGGTTTTCGACGACGTACCAGCCATGGTCCTCCAGGGCGTCGGAGGCGGTGCTCCGGCCTGCTCCGGACATGCCGGTCACCACCAGCAGTTCCGCTTCGACAGGCTTGACGGGTACCAGACCGTCCTGCTCCGCGCCGGATCCTGCTGTTGGCTCTGACATCAAGTTTCCCCGTTTCTGAGATGGTCCAAAGTTTTTGGGATGGTCCACAAGCGGACCCCTTCAGGAGGGGTCCGCTTATTACCCTAGCTAAATTTCAAGGATTTCGCCGGTGGTCATGTTCACGGCAGGAGCGGCCTCTCCGGAGGCACCGGCCGCCGCGAGATGGCTGACGACCGCTTCCGCCAATGCCGGGCCGATCCCCTTCGCGGCCGTGAGCTCGAGGGCCGTTGCCGCCTTGATCTTCTTGAGCGAACCGAAATGCGCCACGAGCGCCTTCCGTTTGGCTTCGCCGAGACCCGGAACGCCGTCAAGCGCCGACACCGTCATGGCCTTTCCACGTTTCTGCCGGTGGAAGGTGATGGCGAAACGGTGGGCTTCGTCGCGGATGCGCTGGAGCAGATAGAGCCCCTGGGAGGTGCGGGGCAGGATCACCGGGAAGTCACTGTCCGGCAACCAGACCTCTTCGAGGCGCTTGGCGAGGCCCACGACGTAGACGTCGTCGATGCCCAGTTCCGCGAGGGCCCGGGCGGCCGCATTCACTTGGGGTTGCCCGCCGTCGACGACGACGAGGTTGGGCGGATAAGCGAACTTCGCCTTGGCTCCCGTGAGGGCAGCATCCTCCGGCGACGGCGGTTCACCTGTTCCCGGGTGCGGAACTTCTCCGCTCTTGGGAAGCTGGGCGGATTTATCCTGCAAGTAGTGCCTGAAGCGCCTGGTGAGGACGTCGTGCATCGCAGCGGTGTCGTCGCTTGCCGCCGCACCGGTGATGGAGAACTTCCTGTAGTCGGCCTTCTTCGGGAGGCCGTCCTCCACCACCACCATGGACGCAACCACGTTGGTGCCCTGCACATGGGAAATGTCGTAGCACTCGATCCGGAGCAACGGCACGGGAAGCTCGAGCGCTTCCTGCAGTTCCTGGAGCGCCTGGGAACGGACCGTGATATCGCCGGCGCGCCGGACTTTGTGGAGCTTCAGCGCCTGCTCGGCGTTTTCGCGGACGGTGGACATGAGGGCGGCCTTGTCGCCACGCTGCGGCACCCGGATGTCCACCTTGGCGCCCCTGAGGCCGCCGAGCCATTCGAGCAGTTCGTGATGGTTGCTCGGAATCTCAGGGACGAGGACTTCGCGCGGAATACGGCCTTGGTTGTCGCTGTCCTCTCCGTAGACCTGCTGCAAGAGGTGTTCGATGAGTTCCGGAGTGGTGGCGTCTTCGACTTTTTCCACGACCCAGCCCCGCTGGCCGCGCACCCGGCCACCCCTGACGTGGAATACCTGCACGGAAGCCTCAAGGTCGTCGTCGTGCAGGGCGAAGACATCCGCGTCGGTGTCTTCGGAAAGCACGACGGCGTTGCGCTCGAACACTTTGCGGAGCGCGATGATGTCGTCCCGGAGCCGGGCCGCCCGCTCGTAGTCCAGCTCGGCGACGGCGGCGCCCATGTCCTTTTCGAGGCGGGTGATGAAGCGTTTGGCTTCGCCACCCATGAACGAGCAGAAGTCTTCGGCGATGGCCCGGTGCTCTTCGGCGGTGACGCGGCCGACGCACGGGGCCGAGCATTTGTCGATATAGCCGAGCAAGCATGGCCGGCCGCTGGCCTGGGCGCGCTTCAGCACGCCGGGACTGCAGCTGCGGACCGGGAAGACGCGGAGCAAGGTGTCCATTGTTTCGCGGATGGCCCCGGCCGTGTATGGCCCGAAGTAGCGGGTGCCCTTGCGGCGCTCCCCGCGCATGACCTGTACCCGCGGGAGCTTCTCCGCCATGCTCACGGCAAGGTACGGATACGTCTTGTCATCGCGGAAGACCACATTGAAGCGGGGCTTGAATTCCTTGATCCAGGTGTATTCGAGCTGGAGCGACTCAAGCTCGCTGCCCACCATGGTCCATTCGACGCTGCTGGCCGCGTGCACCATCGCGTGCGTCTTCGGCAGCAAACCCGCCGGGTTGGCAAAGTACGAGTTCAGCCGGGATCGGAGGTTCTTCGCCTTGCCCACGTAGATGACACGGCCGTGCGGATCCCGGAACCGATAGACGCCGGGGGTGGTGGGGATTTCTCCCGTCTGGGGTCGATAACTCGCTGGATCTGCCACAGATCCAGTCTAGTAAGGGAATCGCGCTCCCCCGTACGGGCCCGCTTCGCGGAGCGCTACTCCGCGGACTTGCTCTGGTTGTAGCTCGTGGAACGTTCCTGGCCGCTCAATACCGCAATGGCATCCATGATCTTGTCCGTGACTTCGCGCCTGGCCGGCAGGGAATGGTCCGGACCGGTCTTCTCGAAGTACAGCGGCTCGCCGACCTTCATGGTGAAATGCTGTGGACGAACGGTGTTCCGGTCCACGGGCTGCAGCTTGTCCGTGCCGATGAGGCCAACCGGCACCACCGGCGCCCCCGTTGTCAGGGCAAGCCAGCCGACACCGGTCCGCCCGCGGTAGAGCAAGCCGTCGCGCGAGCGGGTTCCCTCCGGATAGATGCCGATGCCCCTGCCGTTCTCCAGGATGTCCAGGAGGGTCTTGAGGGCCTGCACGCTGGCTGCCTGCTCTCCGCGTTCCACCGGAATGGATCCAACGGCCTGGAAGAACGCCTTCATCGCGCGGCCTTTGAAGCCTTTGGTGGTGAAATACTCGGCCTTGGCAAAGAAGCCCACCGGGCGCGGCATCAAGGCTTGGACAATAACGCTGTCCAGAAAAGACAAATGGTTCGGGGCCACGATGAAGGGCCCTTCCTTGGGCACGTTCTCCAGCCCGATGACCGTGGGCCGGCAGGTGCTGGAAATCAGTCCGCGCGTGGTCCAGCGGATGACATCAAAGGCTTCCATCGTTCTGCACCTCGCTCAGGGCCGCCGCGCGGACAGCGTCAAGTTCTTCGATCTTCTTCAGCAGCTGCGCCGCGGTGTCCACGACGGCGACGGCGCCTGCCTCCTGAAGTTCGCCGTCGGGCGCAAATCCCCAACTGACCCCGATGCAGTCGAGGCCGTTGGCCATGGCCCCGGCAACATCCTGGTGGCGGTCTCCGACCATCACCGCAGGCTGGGAACGCAACGTGGCCAGAGCGGCACCAACGATTGCCACCTTACCCGGAGTTGTATTGGCGGCTATTGACTCGTCGTCCGGCGCACCGCAGATGGAGGCAAAGAAACCGGCAATGCCATGGTGCTCCAACACGGTGTGGGCCAAGCCCTGGGGTTTCTGGGTGGCGACGGCAACCGGCCGCCGCGACTCCGCGAAGAACTGCAGGAGCTCACGGATTCCGGGGTAGAGCCGGCTTTGAGCGATTCCGACGGAACGATAATAGCTGCGGTACAGCCCAATGACTTCGTCGACTTTTCCTGTGGGAACCCCGGCAATGTGTTCCAGGGAATCGCTGAGCTTGGGCCCGACCATGGAGTCCAGCACGGCCTGTTCCGGGACACGGAGCCCCATTTCGCCCAGGGCCGCGGCGATACCGCCGGTTATGCCGCCTGCAGGATCGACAAGGGTGCCGTCCAGATCAAAGATTACGGGCACCATTGTTTGAGTCACCGGGTTAGTTTCTCACGAGTTGAGGCATGCCTGAAACTCACATGCCGGCCAGGGAATACTTCGACCACTGCCGAAAAATTCCCCGGCCGTTCACGCAGGGCTAACCGAGAATCTCCGCCAGGAAGGTTGCGGTATGGCTTTCCGTGGACTTGGCAACCTGTTCGGGCGTGCCCGTTGCCACGATCCGGCCGCCGCCTGAACCGCCATTGGGGCCAAGGTCCACAATCCAGTCAGCGGACTTGATGACGTCGAGGTTGTGCTCAATGGTGATGACCGTATTGCCCTTGTCCACCAAACCCTGCAGCACCATGAGCAACTTCCGGATGTCCTCGAAGTGGAGGCCCGTTGTGGGCTCGTCCAAGACGTAGACGCTCCGGCCATTCGAACGCTTCTGCAGTTCCGAGGCCAGCTTCACGCGCTGCGCCTCGCCGCCGGAAAGCGTGGTGGCCGGCTGCCCGAGCCGGACATAACCTAGGCCGACGTCGACGAGGGTGTTCAAATGCCGGGCAATGGGGGTGAAAGCGGCAAAGAACTCGGCACCCTCCTCGATGGGCATGTTGAGGACGTCCGCGATGGTCTTGCCCTTGTAATGGACCTCCAGGGTCTCGCGGTTGTACCGGGCACCGTGGCACACCTCGCAGGGAACATAGACGTCCGGCAGGAAGTTCATCTCGATCTTCAGGGTGCCGTCACCGGAGCACGCCTCGCAGCGGCCGCCCTTGACGTTGAAGGAGAACCGTCCAGGCTGGTATCCACGGACCTTGGCTTCGGTGGTTTCCGCGAAAAGCTTCCGGATGTTGTCGAAGACGCCCGTGTACGTGGCAGGGTTGGAGCGCGGGGTCCGCCCGATGGGGCTCTGGTCCACGTGCACCACTTTGTCGAGGTGCTCAAGGCCTGCCACGGAGCGATGCCGGCCGGCGACCTGCTTGGCACCGTTGAGCTTGTTGGCAAGGACCTTGTAAAGGATCTCGTTCACCAGGGTGGACTTCCCCGATCCACTGACGCCAGTGACTGCCGTGAAGAGGCCCAGCGGGAACGTCGCGTCAACGTTGTTCAGGTTGTTTTCGCGTGCGCCGATGACCTTGAGCTCGCGCTTCTTGTCATAATTGCGCCGCTTGGCCGGGATGTCGATCTTGCGCCGGCCGGACAAGTAGTCGCCGGTCAGCGAGTCCGTGTTTTCCAGGAGCTCCTTGTAGGAACCGGAGTGCACCACCTGGCCACCGTGCTCACCGGCGCCGGGTCCAATATCCACAACCCAGTCGGCCTCGTGGATCGTGTCCTCGTCGTGTTCGACCACAATCAGCGTGTTGCCGAGATCGCGCAATCGGGTGAGCGTCTCGATCAGGCGGCGGTTGTCCTTCTGGTGCAGCCCGATGGACGGCTCGTCCAGGACATACAGGACGCCCACCAGGCCGGAGCCGATCTGCGTGGCGAGCCGGATACGCTGGGCTTCGCCACCGGACAAGGTCCCGGACGGCCGTTCGAGATTCAAGTATTCGAGCCCGACGTCCAAGAGGAATGTCAGGCGCGCCTGGATCTCCTTGAGAACCTGGTGGGCGATCTGGGCCTCGCGGTCGGTGAGCGTGAGGCTACCGAGGAAATCCGCGCAATCACGCATCGGAAGGGCCGCAACTTCGGCGATGGACTTGCCGTTGATCAGCACGGACAGCGACGCCGGGTTGAGCCGCGCACCGTTGCATGCGGGGCAAGGAACCTGCCGCATGTACTCTTCGTAGCGGTCGCGGGCCCAGTCGGAATCCGTTTCGCCGTGCTTGCGGTGAACGTACTGGATGGCGCCTTCGAAGCCGGTGCTGTACTTGCGCTCCCGGCCGAACCTGTTGCGGTACTGGACGACTACTTTGTGGTCCTTGCCGTGCAGCACCGTCTGCCGGACTTCCTGCGGCAGCTTCTCCCACGGGGTGTCCATGGAGAACTCGAGCTCCAGGGCCAGGCCTTCGAGGAGCCGGTTCCAGTACTCCGTGGTGGCAGTACCCAGCGACCAAGGTGCGATGGCACCCTGGTTCAAGGAAAGTTCCGGATTGGGGACAACCAACTCTTCGTCGACCTCGAGCTTGGTGCCGATACCGCTGCAGGCCGAACATGCGCCGAAGGGGTTGTTGAACGAGAAGGAGCGTGGCTCGATCTCGTCGATGGCCAGCGGGTGCTCATTGGGGCAGGCAAGGTTTTCGGAGAAGGCCCGGATCCGGGCTGGGTCTTCGGCGTCGAGATCCACGAACTCGACCAGTACCCGGCCTTCCGCAAGCCGGAGCGCGGTTTCGATCGAGTCGGTCAGCCGCTGGCTGATCCCTTCCTTGACAACGAGCCGGTCCACGACCACTTCAATGGAGTGCTTGAATTGCTTGCCGAGCTTGGGCGGATCGCTCAGCTGGACGAGATCTCCGTCCACCCGGGCGCGTGAGTATCCCTTGGCCGTGAGCTCTTTGAAGAGCTCGACGAATTCGCCCTTGCGTCCGCGGACCACAGGGGCAAGAATCTGGAATCGGGTGCCGGATTCGAGTTCCAGCAACTGGTCGACGATCTGCTGCGGCGTCTGGCGCGTGATCGGCTCGTGGCACACGGGGCAATGCGGCCGGCCGACACGTGCCCAGAGAAGGCGCATGTAGTCGTAGATCTCGGTGATGGTGCCCACTGTGGAGCGCGGGTTCTTGCTCGTCGACTTCTGGTCGATGGACACTGCCGGCGAAAGGCCCTCGATGAAATCCACGTCCGGCTTGTCCACTTGGCCCAGGAACTGGCGGGCATATGCCGACAATGACTCCACGTACCGGCGCTGGCCCTCCGCGAAGATAGTGTCGAAAGCCAAGGACGACTTGCCTGAACCTGACAAGCCCGTGAAAACGATCATTGCGTCACGGGGAAGATCGAGATCGACGTTGCGGAGGTTGTGTTCACGCGCTCCCTTGACCACGAGCCGGGACAGGTCATGTCTTACGGGCGTGGCAGCTTGCTGCTCGGAAACACTTGCGAAGGATTCGACGGCGGGGACTTCAGCTACGGCTTTAGGCACCCACTAATGCTAATCGAAAACTTCTTCGAATTTCCATGTGGCTTCCCACAGCCTACCGACGGGTATCAATCGGCGTCGTAGGCAGCCGCCAGAAGCTGCACCGCCTCCGCGAAACTGGCGCCCTGCGCTTTGGCCGCCGCCGAGTAGCTCGCAGCCACGGCTGCCAATGCGCTCCAGCGGTCATCCCGGGCGCACACAACTGTTCCGTTGCGGCCACGCGTGGCCACTACTCCAGCAGCTTCAAGTTCTTTATAGGCCCGGGCCACCGTGTGGGGGGCGACATCCAATTGTTCGGCCAAGCTGCGCACCGCGGGGAGCTTGGTACCGACAGCCAGGATGCCGCCGTCGGCCAACTCGATGACGCGGAGCCGAAGCTGTTCGTACAGCGCGACGGTACTGGACTGATTGGGACGCCACGAACCGGGAAACTCAAGCGGGCTCATGATGCTTCCCTCTCTCCTTGCCCGGCGCGGTGCTTCGCGGACCTCACCGGCATCGCGGCGAGTTCGCCGCCTCCGGCGGCAAACTGCGCTTCATGCAAGTGGGCGTAGTGCCCGCCAAGCGCCAACAGCGAATGATGCGTGCCGTGTTCAACGATCCGTCCGTGGTCCATGACGAGAATTAGATCAGCGTCGCGGATAGTGGACAAGCGGTGCGCAATGACGAATGACGTCTTGTTGCTCCGGAGCCGGTGCATCGCTTGGCGGATAAGGACTTCGGTGCGGGTATCCACCGAACTTGTCGCCTCGTCCAGGATCAGGATGGGGCGGCCCGAGAGCCGTGCGCGCGCGATGCTCAGCAATTGCCTCTGGCCCTGGCTGAGGGGTTCGCCTCCGTTGCTGAGCATGGTTGAGTACCCGTTGGGCAGCGAGCGGACAAAGTGGTCGACGTGGCTCGCCTCGGCTGCGGCCACGATCTCGGCCTCGCTGGCGCCCGGAAAGCCATACTCGATGTTCTCCCGGATGGTGCCGGTGAAAATCCACGGATCCTGGAGAACGACGCCGAAATTCCGGCGGAGTGCGTCGCGTCCCATGCCCGCGATGTCAACGCCGTCGATGGTGATCCGTCCGGAGCCGAGTTCGTGGAAACGCATGAGGAGGCTGACCAGTGTGGTCTTCCCGGCTCCGGTGTGCCCGACAATCGCAACTGTCTGTCCCGGTTCCACCTGGAAGGACAGGTCCTCGATGAGGGGCGCATCCGGCCGGTAGCTGAAGGAGATGTGTTCGAAGGCAACGCGTCCCGAAGGGGCATCAAACTGCGCGTCAAACCGCGACTCAAGGCCCGGACCGGAGTCGGCGCGCGCATCTGCGCCCTGTTCCGCACGTTCCCCTGTCAGTTCGGCGGCGTCCAGCAGCTCGAAGACCCTGCTGGCGGAAACCGCGCATGATTGCAGGACCTGGGCCAATCCGCCGATCTGGCCCAGCGGCTGGCTGAAGAGGCGGTTGAATTGGATGAACGCTTGAATGCCCCCGATACTCATCGCCCCGGCGAGGAACTGCAGGGCACCGACAATGGCAACCCCCACGTAGCTGGCGTTGGACACGAAAGCCATGAGGGGCACCAGCAACCCTGAAGCGAACTGTGCCTTGGAACTGGCCGCGTAAAGCCCGTCGTTGTGATCAGCGAAGCGGACCGCCATCGATGACTGGGCGTTGAAAAGCTTGATGGTCTCGTGACCCGTGGCTGTCTCCTCCACAAGCGAGTTCACGTCGCTCGTGGCTTCCCACTGCCGGACGAAGTATTTCTGCGAGCGTCGGGTCACGATAATCGACGCCAGCGCCGAAACCGGAACTGCCAGCAGGGACACGACGGCGAGGAGCGGCGAAAGCAGCAGCATCATCACGAGCGAGCCGATGACCATCAGTGTTGAGGTCAGGAGCTGGGAGAGGAGCTGGTTGAGCGTCTGCGACACGTTGTCGAGGTCGTTCGTCGCGCGGCTCAGCACGTCGCCCCGGGAGCGGCCGTCGTAGTAGGCCACGGGAAGGCGATGCAGTTTCCCTTCCACGGCTTCGCGGAGGTCGTGTGCGAGGCGCTGGACGGCGAGGGCGTTGAGGCGGCCCTGCGCCCAGCTAAGCAGCGACGTGACGCAATACATGCCTGCGGCCAGGAGCAAGAGGAAGACGAAGCGCCCGGCGTCGAACTGCGCGCCGAACACGGCGGCGGCGATGACGTCGGTGGCGTCACCGAGTATTTTGGGTGCGGCGACATTGAGCGTGACAAAGCCGCAGATGCACAGGATCGCGGCGGTCATGATTCCCCGGGAGGGCTTCATCAAGCCCACCAGGCGGAGGAGCGACCGCGACGGTTTCGCTGGAATGGCGAGGTGTTCGCCTTCGCTGCTCACGCGGCGTCGTCCGTTTCCAGCTGGGACGCTACGATTTCCCGGTAAGTTTCCGAGGACTCGAGAAGTTCGGCATGGGTTCCTTGTGCCACCAGGCGGCCCTCGTCGATGAGCAGTATCTGGTCCGCCGACACCACGGTGTTGATGCGCTGGGCGACAATGATGACGGTCGCCCCCCGGAGTTCCGGTTCAAGCGCGGCCCGGAGCTTTGCTTCCGTCACCGTGTCCAACGCAGAGAAGCTGTCGTCAAACAAATAGACGGATGCAGGGCGCAGAATGGCGCGGGCTATGCATAAGCGCTGCCGCTGGCCGCCGGACAGACCGGCGCCGCCCTGGGACAACATGGTCTCCAGTCCTTGCGGCAACTCGTTCACGAAATCCGCGGCCTGGGCCGTCTCAAGGGCATGCCACAATTGCGAATCTGTCGCGGAAGGCAAGGAAATCCGCAGGTTCTCGGCGATGGTTCCGCGGAACAGCCAACTCTCCTGGGGCACGACGCCGAGCTGGTTGCGCAAGGCATTGAGCGGAACGGCCGCGATGTCCCGGCCGTCGAGCGAGATGCTTCCACTGCTCACCTCAAGCAGCCTCGGCACAAGGCTGACGATGGTCGACTTGCCGCTTCCCGTGGAGCCGATGACCGCGGTCGTGCTTCCCGGAGCCGCGTGGAATGTGATGCTTTCCACTACTGGTGTTTCGGCTCCCGGGTAGGCGAAAACGACATTGTCGAAGCGCAGGCCTTCAGCCCGCGAGGGGCGTGCCACCATCCCGCCGGCAGTGTTTCCCGGCTGCGTGATTTCTGATTCCGTGTTGAGCACTTCGGTGACGCGTTCAGCGCTGACAGCCGCCCGCGGGGCCGTGCTCAACACGTACATTGCCATCATGATCGCGAGGAGGATCTGCATGATGTAGGCGATGAACGCCGTGAGCGCACCCAGCTCCATGTCTCCCGCGATGATGCGGTGCCCGCCTAGCCAGACCACGCCCGCGGATGAAAGATTGACCACGGTCATGACGAGGGGAAGCATGGCCGCGACAATCCTGGCCGAACGGAGATTGTTCCTTGTCAGTGCGTCGTTGGCGGCCTCGAACCGTTTCATCTCGAACGGCTGGCGGACGAACGCACGAATGACCGCGGTCCCCAGGATCTGTTCCCGGAGGACGCTATTGATCCGGTCCACCAAGCCTTGGCCCTCGCGGTACAGCGGGACGAGCTTGCGGACAATCAACAGCATGATGGCGAGCAACACGGGAACGATGGCGAAAACGATCCAAGACAGGGCAACGTCCTGTTCGACCGCCAGGATCACGCCTCCGATGCCCATGACGGGCGCCGCCACCAGCATGCTGAAAACCAGGACCGTGATGTTCTGCAGCTGCAGGACATCATTCGTCGTCCTGACCACGAGGCTGGCCGGTCCGAAGGCTGCGACGTCCTGGTCGGGCAGGGAATGAATCTTGTCGAAGAGTTCCTGCCGCAGCCCGCGGCCGACCTTCATGGCGACAATCGCTCCGAGGTAGCCGGCGAGCACCGCGGCGAGCACCTGGATCACCGTGAGGACCAGCATCCAGGTACCCAGGCGCAGGATTACCTCGCTGTTCCCGGCGACCAGGCCGTCGTCGACGATCTTCGCGTTGAAGGTGGGCAGGAGGAGTGTGGCGCCGGTCTGGACGAGCTGCAGGAGAACGATGGCCAGCACGTGGGGCTTGTAGGGGGCGAGGCGCTGCAACAGCAAGGATGCCAGCACACTGCCTCCAATCGTTGGCCTCCGGAGCAGCGGATTCCACACGATGCCACCCCGAGATCGCGTTGCCATTGTAGTTCAGAACACAGTGCGAAACCTTGTAAACGCGGCACTTCCGGCGTCCTTTGGACGCGGGCCCGCTCAGCCTCGTTTTTGTGCCACCGCAAAAACCCTGCGGAAGGCAAACACTGTTCCGTGCCGGCCCCGCGGATAGGCCTCGCGGAGCGCGGCTGCGTAATGGTTTTCGAACTCGCGTGCTTCGTCTTCGGGAAGCCCTGCGAGCACTGGACGCAGGCCGGTCCCGCGCACCCACTCCAGTACCGGATCGGCTCCCGGCAGGAGTTGCTGGTAGGTGGTTTCCCAGGCGTCGGCGTCGCATCCGGCGTCGAGCATGATCCGCAGGTAGTCGGCCGGTTCGCCCACGGCGTCGTCATGGCGGAGCACGCCGGACAGCCTTCCGGACCATTCCGGCGAAGCGGCCAGTTCGCGCATGAGCACGTGGGACGGCGCACTGAAGTTTCCGGGGACCTGGAGCGCAAACCACGCACCAGGTCTCAGCGCTTCCAACCACGCGGAGAGCATCGTCAAGTGGCCCGGCACCCATTGCAGCGCCGCGTTGCTGACCACGACGTCGGTGTCCGCTTCCGGTGCCCATCCGGCAATGTCTGCCTGCACGAACGAAAGGCCCGGTTGCGCGGCAGCGAGGACTTGGGCTTTTGCCAGCATTTCGGCTGAGGAGTCCAGCCCGACGACGGCGGCGCCCTGCCATCGCGTCGCGAGGGTCGCCGTCAAGTTCCCCGGACCGCAGCCCAGATCCACGACGTGCCGGGGGTCCTCCGCCAGAATCCTCGACGTCAGGTCAAAAAACGGCCGGTCGCGGTGATTGCCGAACTCGATGTACTTGGCTGGATCCCATTTCACTGCATCCTCCATGGTCGGTCCCCGTGGTCTGCTCCACCCACACTAAGCTGGAAGGCAATGAAACTTCTTGAGCAGCTCCCCGACGGCGGACGCGTTGACCCGGACGAAATCTACACACGCTTCGTCGCCTGGACGGAGAGCCGCGGACTTCAGCTCTACCCCGCCCAGGACGAGGCCATCATGGAACTCGCGTCGGGCGCCAATGTCATCCTGGCAACCCCCACCGGTTCCGGAAAATCCCTCGTGGCGATCGCCGGGCACTTCGAGGCGATGTCCCGCGGCTTGCGCAGCTACTACACCGCCCCCATCAAGGCCTTGGTCTCGGAAAAGTTCTTCGCGCTTTGCGACATTTTCGGAGCAGAGAACGTCGGCATGATCACCGGAGATTCGGGAGTCAACCAGGATGCGCCGATCATCTGCTGCACCGCCGAAATCCTCGCCAACATCGCTTTGCGCGAAGGCAAGGAAGCCGAGCTCGGCACAGTCATCATGGACGAATTCCACTTCTACTCCGATCCCCAGCGCGGTTGGGCTTGGCAGGTGCCGCTCCTGGAGCTCCCCCAGGCCCAGTTCCTGCTGATGTCGGCCACCCTGGGAGACGTCAGCCGCTTCGAAGCCGGCCTGAGCGAACTCACCGGGCGGTCCACTACCACCGTGAGTTCGGCCGAACGGCCCATCCCGCTGCACTATTACTTCCAGGAAACACCGGTCCACGAAACCCTCGAAGAACTGCTCAGCACCAAGCAGGTTCCCGTGTACGTGGTGCATTTCAGCCAGGTGGAGGCCATCGAGCGGGCCCAGAACCTCATGAGCGTCAACATGTGCTCCCGCGAGGAGAAGGACAAGATTGCCGAGCTGATCGCGGGATTCCGGTTCGCCGCCGGCTTCGGCAAGACCCTGAACCGGCTGGTCCGCCATGGGATCGGCGTCCATCACGCCGGCATGCTGCCCAAGTACCGCCGCCTCGTTGAGCAGCTGGCACAAGCAGGACTCCTGAAGGTCATCTGCGGCACCGACACGCTCGGGGTCGGGATCAACGTTCCCATCCGCACTGTCCTCCTGACGGCGCTCAGCAAGTACGACGGCGTCCGCACCCGCCTGTTGAACTCCCGGGAGTTCCACCAGATCGCGGGCCGCGCCGGCCGGGCGGGCTACGACACGGCCGGTACGGTGGTCGTGCAGGCTCCCGAACACGTCGTGGAGAACGCGAAGGCGATGGCGAAAGCCACCGCGAAGTTCGGCGACGACCAGAAGAAACTGCGGCAAGTGGTTCGGAAGAAGCCACCGGAAGGCTTCGTCTCCTGGGGCCAGCCCACCTTCACCCGTTTGGTGGAGTCCGTGCCGGACCCGTTGACCTCGAGTTTCACTGTGACGCATGCGATGCTGCTCAACCTGATGGAGCGCCCCGGCGACCCGTTCACCGCTGCCCGCCGTCTCCTCACTGAGAACCACGAGGCACGGCCCGCCCAACTGCAGCTCATGAAGAAGGCCCTGAGCATCTACCGCGAGCTGTTGGCAGCCGGAGTGGTTGAACGCATTCCCGAGGCCGAGCAGGAGAAAGAAGGACGATCCGTCCGGCTGACCGTTCACCTGCAAGCCAACTTTGCCCTGAACCAGCCGCTTTCACCGTTTGCGCTTGCCGCGCTCGAGCTCCTCGATCCGGAGTCGCCGTCGTACGCCTTGGACGTCGTGTCCGTGATCGAAGCGACCCTCGAGAAGCCCCGGCAGATCCTCTCTGCGCAGCAGAAGAAGGCACGCGGCGAGGCCGTCGCCGCGATGAAGGCCGACGGCATCGATTACGACCAGCGCATGGCGATGCTTGAAGAGGTCAGCTACCCGCAGCCCCTCGCGGAGATCCTGGGCGAAGCGTTCGAGGTGTACCGCAAGGCCGCACCCTGGGTGGGCGACTTTGAGCTGGCTCCGAAGTCGGTGGTCCGCGACATGTATGAGCGCGCCATGAATTTCGGTGAGTTCGTGCAGTTCTATGGGCTGGCCCGCTCCGAGGGAATCGTGCTGCGGTATTTGGCCGACGGCTTCAAGGCCCTGCGCCAGACGGTCCCGCAGGACGTGCTCCGCGAAGACCTCGAGGACCTCATCGCCTGGCTGGGTGAACTGGTCCGCCAAGTCGACTCCAGCCTGCTCGACGAGTGGGAAGAGCTCACCTCCGGGGTGGCTCCGACGCCGCACGACGCTCCACCTCCCCCGCCGCCGTCGCTCACGTCAAACATCCGCGCCTTCCGGGTCATGGTCCGCAACGAAATGTTCCGGCGCGTTGAGTTGTTCGCGGACGAGGATGCGGCTGCCTTGGGCGAGCTCGACGCCGGCAGCGGCTGGGATGCGGAGCGCTGGGAAGACGCTTTGGACGACTACTTCGACGAGCACGACGACATCGGAACCGGCCCCGATGCCCGCGGCCCGGGACTCCTCATGATCACGGAGGAACCAGGCATCTGGCGGGTGCGGCAGATTTTCGATGACCCGGCCCGCAACCATGACTGGGGCGTTTCCGCCGAAGTGGACCTGGCAGCCTCGGACGAGAGCGGCACCGCCGTGGTCAGGGTGACCTCGGTCAACCGCCTGTAGGCGCCTAGTAAGCTCGAATCATGAGTGTTGTCCGCCCAGCCACAGTGTCCGACGTCCCCGCGATCCTGCAGATGATCCATGAGCTTGCCGTCTATGAAAAAGAGCCCGACGCCGTGAAGAACACGCCGGAAATGCTCACCGAGGCCTTGTTCGGCGAGAATCCACGGGTGTACGCGCACATGGCGGAAAACGCGGCAGGAGACGTCCAGGGATTCGCTTTGTGGTTCCTGAACTACTCCACGTGGGAAGGCGTCCACGGCATCTATCTCGAGGACCTCTACGTCACGCCCGATGCCCGGGGCGAAGGCCACGGGAAGGCGCTCCTGCAGCACCTGGCCGCCACCGCCGTCGAACGCGGTTATGCACGGGTGGAATGGAGTGTCCTGGACTGGAACGAACCGTCCATCAACTTCTACCGCGGCCTCGGAGCGGTGCCCATGGACGGCTGGTCGACCTTCCGGCTGACCGGCGAAGCGCTGGGTGCCTTCGGCAGCGACAAGGTCATGGCTCGTGGCTGAGCGCGTGGTTGAGGGCGTGGCGCACACCATCCGGGCACGTCACGAATTCCGGGGCGTCCGCACCACCGAACACTTCTTCGCGGTCCCCCTCGACCATTGGGCGTCCGCAGGTGTGGAAGCCGACAGCACCGCGGAAACGATCACAGTCTTCGCGCGGGAGTTCGTCTCCGCCGAGCACTCGGAGGAGGACACAGCCCGGCTACCGTGGTTGCTCTACCTCCAGGGCGGGCCCGGCGGACGCGGAACCCGGACCACCTCCCTGTCCGGCTGGATGAAGGCTGCCGCGAGGAGTTTCCGCATCCTGATGCTGGATCAACGCGGCACGGGCCTGTCCACGCCGGCGGACCGAAATACCTTGCCGCTCCGGGGCGATGCCGCCGCACAGGCAGACTACCTCACGCATTTCCGGGCGGATTCGATCGTGGCCGACGCCGAACTCATCCGCAAGACCCTCGGTTCGGAACCCTGGACCGTCCTGGGCCAGAGCTTCGGCGGTTTCTGCGCGCTGACCTACTTGTCCTTCGCGCCGGAAGGTTTGAGCGAAGTGCTCATCACGGGAGGTCTGGCGCCGCTGGAAGGTCCGGCCGAACGCGTCTACAAGGCGACTTTCCAACGGGTCGCGGAACGCAACGCGGAATACTTCGGGTGGTACCCGGAGGACCGCAAGCGGGTCACCCGGATCGCGCGGCATCTGGAATCGACGGACGAGCGGCTGCCCAGCGGAGAACGCCTCACCACGGAACGCTTCCAAATGGTGGGATCGTTCCTGGGCGGGAACGCCCGCGTGGATGCCCTGCACACCCTCCTGGAGGACGCCTTCGTGCCGTCTCCGGCGGGCGAACGCCTCTCCGACGCCTTTCTGGAACAGGTCTACGGCCTCGTTTCCCGGGCATCGAATCCCCTGTACGCGGTCTTGCACGAGTCCATCTACGGACAGGGGCAGGCGACCGGCTGGGCGGCGTGGCGGGTGAGCGGGGAGTTCCCCGAGTTCCATCCCGACGCCGCGGAGCCGCTCCTTACGGGCGAAATGGTCTACCCCTGGTACTTCGAACAGGATCCAGCGCTCGTGCCCCTGCAGGAAGTGGCTGCGCTGTTGGCCGGCAAACAAGACTGGAAACCGCTCTACGATGTGTCCCGGCTGAAGGCGAATACTGTGCCGGTCGCGGCAGCTGTCTACCGCGACGACATCTATGTGGACTTCCAGCTATCCATGGAAACCGCGGCCGCCGTCCGCGGACTGCAGGCCTGGACCACAGGGGATTTCCATCACGATGGCATCGGCGAAGACGGGGAAGGAATCTTCAACCGGCTCCTGGGGATGGTGCGCGGCAAGAACTGAGGTTCTGCTGTTCAGCTCAGCCCGCCGGCCGTACTGCCGGACGCTTCACCGAAGCCGCGACGACGGCCAGCACGACGACGGCCACGGCACCGGAAGCCATGTTCAGACCCTCGTAGCCCACCCAGCCCAGCACGAGCCCGGAGAAGCCTCCGCCCAAGGCACCGGCAGCCCCCATGAGTGTGTCTGAGACTCCCTGGACGATGACGCGTTGCTGCCGCTCGACGCTCTCGGCCAACAGGGTGGATCCTGAAATCGTCGCGGCCGACCACCCTAGGCCGAGCACAACGAGCCCCACCGTGACCAGGGCCGGGTCCTGCTGCCCGAAGCCGGCCACGGCGACAGCCACCGCCAGCAGCACGAAGCCCAGCACGATCGTCTGGATCCGGCCCGCCCTGTCCGTCAGCCACCCCATCAGCGGCGACAAAGCGAACATGCCGGCGATGTGGAGGGAAATCGTAAATCCAATGATCACCAGGGCGTCGGTACCCATGGCGTGGCCGCCCTCGTGACCCACATGGCCCCCAACCGGCCCGGTGGAGACGAGCTCCTGCAGGTGCAACGGCGTCATCGACATGACCGCCACCATGATTCCATGCGCCGCAACCACCGCAGTCAGGGCCAGCTTGGCGCGCGGAGACGCCCGCACGGCCTGGAATCCGGCAGTCAATGAACGACGTCGGGGTCCTCCTGCTTCGGCACGGGCGCCAGCGCTTCCGCCGTCGTCGTGCGTCCCCTCGGCCAGGCGCCTTGCCAGCAACAGCGGGTCGGGGCGCAGTGCGGCCATCAGTAACATCGCGGCCAGAAGGAGGCCGGCAACGGAGAAGACGAATGGCCCGGAGATTGCGGGCAGGCCCAGAGCTTCGCCCATCGCAGCGCCAGGTTGGATGAGGTTCGGACCGGCCACGGCGCCGATGGTGATTGCCCAGACCACGGTTGCAAGCGATCGTCCGCGGTGCTCCGGTGCGGCGAGATCGACGGCGGCGAATCGCGCCTGGAGGTTCGATGCCGTGCCGAGACCCAGCAGGGCTGCACCAAGGAGGAGCACCGCGAAAGCCCCCGTAGCCGCCGCGACAATCATGAAGATTGCCCCAAGCATCGCGGCCAGGAGACCGGTGACGAGTCCGGCACGGCGCCCCCTGCGCTCGGCAAGACCGGCCAGGGGCAAAGCAGTGACGGCACCGGCGAGCGTGAGGATAGTGGTGACCGATCCCGCCCAGGCGCTCGATCCACTGAGCTGGACGGCAAGCAACGATCCGATGGACAGGGTGGCGCCGTTGCCCACACCGCTCAGCAGTTGTGCGGTGCTCAGCAATCGGACTGTGCGTCGCTGTACTGCTGCCGGATCGAGGGTCATCGGAGAGGTCAACGCCATGCCAAGAGCATATCTCCGCCAAACGCTGAGCCCCGGCCACAGTAAGGGCCGGGGCTCCGAAACGTTCCGCAGTTGACCCGTGTTAGTTGCCGCTGACTTTGTTCATGCTCTTGCGGGAATCTTCTTCGAGCCGGGCATCCAGCTTGGACTTGCTGCCCGCCGGGGTCAGGAGGCTCGCGACAACCGCCACGACGATGGTGCCGAGGATGACCGCGAGGGACACATAGGTCGGGATCTCCGGAGCCCATTCGATGTGGTGGCCGCCGTTGATGAAGGGCAGTTCGTTGACGTGCATGGCGTGCAGGACCAGCTTGACGCCGATGAAGGCGAGGATGATCGACAATGCGTGCTTGAGGTAGATCAGCCGGCTCATGAGTCCGCCAAGCAGGAAGTACAGCTGGCGCAGGCCCATGAGGGCGAAGATGTTGGCGGTGAAGACGATGAAGGCGCTCTGCGTCAGTCCGAAGATGGCCGGAATGGAGTCCACAGCGAACAGGAGGTCGGTCATGCCGATGGTCACGAAGACGATCAGCATGGGAGTGAACAGTTTCTTGCCGTTGACCGTGGTCCGAAGCTTGCCGCCGTCGAACTTCTCCGACATCGGGACAACTTTGCGGATACGGGCGATCAGCGGGTTTTCGGCGCCGTCTTCCTCGTCTTCGCCGTTGTCCGTGGCTTGCTTCCACGCGGTCCAGAGCAGGAACGCGCCGAAGATGTAGAAGACCCAACTGAACTGCTCAATCACCACGGCACCCAGGGCAATGAAGATACCGCGCAGGACGAGGGCGATGATGATGCCCACCATGAGCACTTCCTGCTGGTACTTACGGGGCACCGAGAACCGCGCCATGATGATGATGAAGACAAAGAGGTTGTCGATACTCAGGCTGTATTCGGTCACCCAACCGGCGATGAACTGGCTGCCATGCTCCGGGCCGGCAAAGGCGAACATCGCTCCGGCGAACACCAAGGCGAGGGTGACGTAGAAAGCGACCCAGAGGCCTGCTTCCTTCATGGAGGGTTCGTGCGGACGCTTGACCACCAGGAGAAGGTCGACAAGGAGGATGATTCCGAGAACGACGAAGGAGCCGATCTCAAACCAGGCGGGGAGTTGCATCTAGAATGCCTTTCGCAGGTACGCCAAAACGGCGTAAGTCTCTCCGACCTGCCTGCGTCTCCATGCCCGAAGGCAACAACGCTCAAACGGCGATCCGCTAGGCCCGGCGAGGCGTCTGTGCCTTGCGTGTTGACGGACGTAGCGCTTGGGATACTCCCCTACGTAGCCCCAACTTTACCCTAAGCGTGCCCGGCGGACTGCATTTGGCGGAGTTCGCGCTTGAGGTCGCCCACCTCGTCACGGATCCTCGCAGCGATCTCGAATTGGAGCTCAGCGGCAGCCGCGTGCATCTGCTCGGTCAGCTGTTCGATCAGGCCCACGAGGTCTTCGGCCGGCGCCGCGGCCAGGCCATCTTGCCGGACCTTCGAAGCGCCCTTGCCCTTACCGGTCCGGCCGCCCTTTCCGGCTGCGGCCAACAACTCGCGGGTGTCGGCGTCTTCGCGGGCAAGCTGATCGGTGATATCTGCGATCTTCTTGCGCAACGGCTGTGGATCGACCCCGTTGTCCGTGTTGTACTTGACCTGGATTTCCCGGCGGCGGTTGGTTTCCTCAATGGCCTTCGCCATCGAGTCCGTGATCCGATCGGCGTACATGTGGACCTGGCCCGAGACGTTTCGGGCGGCGCGCCCGATGGTCTGGATGAGGGAGGTGGCCGAGCGGAGGAATCCTTCCTTGTCGGCGTCGAGGATGCTGACAAGTGACACTTCGGGCAGGTCGAGGCCCTCTCGGAGCAGGTTGATGCCCACCAGGACGTCGAAGCTGCCCATGCGGAGCTCCCGGAGCAGTTCCACGCGACGGAGGGTGTCGACGTCGGAGTGCAGGTATTGGACCTTGACCCCATGGCCCAGCAAGTAGTCGGTCAGGTCCTCGGCCATCCGCTTGGTCAAGGTGGTGACCAGGACGCGTTCGTCGCGCTCCACGCGCGTCCTGATTTCGCCAAGGAGGTCGTCGATCTGGCCTTTGGTCGGCTTCACGATGACTTCGGGATCGATCAGTCCGGTAGGGCGGATAATCTGTTGGACGAACCCGTCGGCCTTGCCCAGCTCGTACTTGCCGGGGGTCGCGGAAAGATAGACGGTCTGGCCCACCCGTTCCAGGAATTCATCCCATTTGAGCGGCCTGTTGTCCATGGCCGAAGGAAGCCGGAAACCGTGGTCCACGAGTGTGCGCTTGCGCGACATGTCGCCCTCGTACATGGCGCCGATCTGTGGAACCGTGACATGGGATTCGTCAATGACCAGCAGGAAGTCGTCCGGGAAGTAGTCGATGAGGCAGTGCGGGGCCGTGCCGGAGCCGCGGCCATCGATGTGGCGTGAGTAATTCTCGATGCCGTTGCAGAAACCCATTTGCTGCATCATCTCGAGATCGTAGGTGGTGCGCATGCGCAGCCTCTGGGCCTCCACCAGCTTGTTCTGGCCTTCGAGGACCTTGAGCCGCTCCCCGAGCTCGTTCTCGATGGCGGTAATGGCGCGGGACATGCGTTCCGGACCGGCGACATAGTGCGAGGCCGGGAAGATGTACATCTCGGTTTCCTCGCGGATGACGTCGCCCGTTACCGGATGCAGAGTATAGATGTTCTCGATCTCGTCGCCGAAGAACTCGATGCGCAGGGCCAGCTCTTCGTACATAGGGATGATCTCCACGGTATCTCCGCGGACCCGGAACGTGCCGCGGTGGAAGTCCATGTCGTTGCGGGTGTACTGCATGCCGACAAACTTCCGCAGGAGATCGTCCCGGTTCATTTCGGCGCCCTTGGTGAGCGTGACCATCCCGGCGATGTATTCTTCCGGGGTGCCCAGGCCGTAGATGCACGACACGGTAGCCACAACGATGACATCCCTGCGGGTCAACAGCGCATTGGTGGCCGAGTGCCGCAGCCGCTCCACCTCCTCATTCACGGAGGAGTCCTTCTCGATGAAGGTATCCGTCTGGGGGACGTAGGCTTCAGGCTGGTAGTAGTCGTAATAGGAAACGAAGTACTCCACCGCGTTGTTGGGCAGCAGCTCCCGGAACTCGTTGGCGAGCTGCGCGGCCAAGGTCTTGTTTTGGACCATCACCAAGGTGGGCCGCTGCACTTGTTCGATCAACCAGGCGGTGGTGGCACTCTTGCCCGTACCGGTGGCGCCGAGCAGGACGACGTCTTTCTCGCCGTTGTTGATCCTTTCGGTCAGCTCGGCGATTGCGGCCGGCTGGTCACCTGCCGGCTTGAATTCGCTGATGACCTCAAAAGGCGCGACCACACGGTTGATCTCCTGGGCAAGACTCATGAATCCAATGTACCCCCGCCCGCGGACAGTTACTGTCCGCGTTATCCGGTGGAACCGTCACCTCCGCCTGGCCTGGTCCAACCGTCGTCGAGCCGCCCCATGACGGAACGGAACATCTTGACGGCGAACCACACTCCTGCCCCAAGCCAGGCGGTCCATGCCAACCAGAAAGCTGTGCCCGGCACGAGGACGCGCCACGTCGCCGGCTGCGTTCCAGCGACGAACTCCTCGCGGCCGCCGGCAAGGAACCACAGCAGCGCGGCCCCGGCCATGAGGACGACGCCGCCCCACGCCAACGCACGAACGGCGCCGAGCCGCTGTCCCTCAAGGTGCGGCGTGATTCTCCGTTTCGGGGCCATGCCTAGCCTTGCGCCATGGAGTACGACGGCGGCTGCCAACCGCTGCTGCTGGCCCAGGCATCCATGAGCGGCCACGCGACCTCGGTGAACCAGGGCTCCTTGGCTTCCGCATACGCCAGGGTCCGGCCGTCACCGGCGTACTGCGCGGCAAGCTCTTGCTTCAGGGCCGCATACATTGCCACGGCCTCGGGGTTGGCGCGGAGCCAATCCCGGAACAACAACGCATAACGCCAGCCCGAGCTTCCAAGCACCCGGACATGGACATTGGCTGCCCGCCCGGGGTCCGCGTTGGCATGGAAGCGCTTTTGCCATGCCGATGGATCCAAGTCCGGTGGCTTGGGTGTGTCACGGGCAGAGGCCTCCCGCAACGGGAATCCTGCCTCACCCAAGACCCCCGCTATCCGGTCTGCGGCTTCAAGCGAGGACACATTGACCTGCAGGTCGATGATGTCTTTTGCAAGAAGGCCGGGTACCGACGTCGAACCGATGTGGTCTGCGCCCAACACCTCCGGGGATGCCCGCCGGATCCGGGCAAGCAGCCGCCCGGCCTGGGCCGGCCAGTCGGGGTTTGGCGGCCGCAATACAGGTCCGCCGGCTCGTGGGGCCGGACGGCCCGCCGCGAGGTTGCGGGCAAACGGCACCAATCGTTCTTCCCAGAGAGTTTCCACCAGCTCGGTGACTTCCTCCACGGTTCCGGAGTTTTCCAACACGATGTCGGCCGCGGCCAGCCGTTCCTCCCGGCTGGCTTGCGCGGCCATCCGGGACACCGCGTCCTCCGCTGTCATGCCTCGGATCTCCGTCATGCGCCGGATCCGTTCCTCGTCCGGCGCATCGACGACGAGCACCAGGTGGAAGCTGCTGCCCTGCCCGGTTTCGACCAGGAGTGGAATATCCTGGACGACGATGTCGCCGGGTTTCGCGGTCGCGAGCATCGCCGCAGCCTTCTCCCTGACCCGGGGATGGATGATCGCGTTGAGCGCTTCGCGGCGATCCGGCTCGGCGAAGACGATCGCGCCGAGGCGTGCCCGGTCAAGGCGCCCCTCGGCGTCGACGATGTCTTTACCGAACTCGGCCACGACGTCCGCCAAGCCCGGAGTGCCCGGCTCCACGACCTCGCGGGCCAGCGCGTCGGCGTCGATCAAGACAGCGCCCAACTCCCTCAGCCGGGCGGACACGAGCGATTTGCCGGAGGCGATCCCGCCGGTAAGTCCAATCTTCAGCACCCCTCCACACTAGACTGGGTCGGTGGCAGAACAGGAAGAAAGCCGGGCGACCGCGTACACAACATTGGCGCCGGGAGACGATTTCCGCCACGAACTCGAGATCAAACGTTCGCGCTTCATCACGGTGCTGCGCCGCGCTTCCGACGAGGACGCCGCCCGCGCCCTGGTGGCGGAATTGCGCAAGGAATTCCATGACGCCCGGCACCACTGCTCGGCATTCGTCCTCGGTCCGGACCGCGTCATCCAGCGGTCCAACGACGACGGCGAACCCTCCGGAACAGCTGGCATCCCCATGCTTGAGGCGCTCATCAAACGCGAGACCTTGCCTGGGGTGGCTGACCTCAGCGACGTGAGCGCCGTCGTCGTGCGCTATTTCGGTGGGATCCTCCTGGGCGCGGGCGGACTGGTCCGTGCGTACTCCGAATCGATCTCGGCCGCGCTGGACTCCGCTCCCCTGGTCCAGCGCCGCCGCCTGCGGATGTGCGACATCCCCGTGCCCCACCAAGCGGCCGGGAGGCTGGAAAACGATCTGCGCTCCGCGGGCTACGTCATGGCCGAAACTAGCTACGAGCCCTCGGAGACAATCCTGCGCGTGGCGCTACCCGATGATCCAGGCGCAATCGCGGACGCCCGTGAGCGGCTGGCATCCCTGACCGGCGGCGCCTCGGGCCTCCACTTGCGGGGAACGGAATGGGTCGACGTCCAGGCCTGAGCACCCACGGGACATGCCCTCCCCTGTCACGTGGGGAGCCGGGCAAGAGGGACGCGAGTGAGAGGCACAGGCAAGCAGGCAACCAGTGCAAGAGGGTTAAACAAAACGGCTCCTGCGATTCGTGAATGAATCGCAGGAGCCGTTTTGATCCGGCCCGGAAACCCGGGCCAGTGGCAATTAGTTGCCGGTCAGCTTCTCGCGCAGGGCGGCGAGTGCCTCGTCGGATGCCAGGGTGCCCGCGTTGGACTCGGTGGCAGCCGGCTCGGAGGAGTAGCTGGTGGTGCCGGAGTCGCTCTCGCCGGAAGCGGCAGCAGCGGCGTCGTCAGCAGCGTGCTGGGAAACCTGCTTCTTGTGAGCCTCCCAACGTGCCTGGGCGTCAGCGTACTGCTGCTCCCAAGCGGCGCGCTGCGTCTCGTAGCCCTCAAGCCATTCGTTCGACTCGGGGTCGAAGCCCTCGGGGTACTTGTAGTTGCCCTCTTCGTCGTACTCAGCGGCCATGCCGTACAGAGCCGGGTCGAACTCGGTGCTCTCAGCGTCAACGCCCTCGTTAGCCTGCTTGAGGGAGAGCGAGATGCGGCGGCGCTCGAGGTCGATGTCGATGACCTTGACGAAGAGCTCGTCGCCAACGGAGACGACCTGCTCAGCAAGCTCAACGTGGCGGACAGCCAGTTCGGAGATGTGAACGAGGCCTTCGATGCCGTCTTCGACGCGGACGAACGCACCGAACGGAACCAGCTTGGTGACCTTACCCGGAACAACCTGGCCGAGGGCGTGGGTGCGGGCGAAGGTCTGCCACGGGTCTTCCTGCGTGGCCTTGAGAGACAGGGACACGCGCTCGCGGTCCAGATCCACTTCGAGAACCTCGACGGTGACTTCCTGGCCAACCTCGACAACCTCGGACGGGTGGTCGATGTGCTTCCAGGACAGCTCGGAAACGTGAACGAGGCCGTCTACGCCGCCAAGGTCCACGAATGCACCGAAGTTGACGATGGAGGAAACGACGCCGGGACGAACCTGGCCCTTTTCCAGCTTGTTGAGGAACGTGGAGCGAACCTCGGACTGGGTCTGCTCGAGCCATGCACGGCGGGAAAGAACAACGTTGTTGCGGTTCTTGTCCAGCTCGATGATCTTGGCTTCGATCTGCTGACCGATGTACGGGGCAAGGTCGCGGACGCGGCGCATCTCGACGAGGGATGCGGGCAGGAAGCCGCGCAGGCCGATGTCGAGGATAAGACCACCCTTGACAACCTCGATGACGGTACCGGTGACAACACCGTCTTCTTCCTTGACCTTCTCGATGTCGCCCCAGGCACGCTCGTACTGAGCACGCTTCTTGGAGAGGATCAGTCGGCCTTCTTTGTCTTCCTTGGTGAGCACCAGGGCTTCGACCTGATCGCCAACGGAGACGACGTCCCCGGGGTCAACGTCGTGCTTGATGGAAAGCTCGCGGGAAGGGATGACACCTTCGGTCTTGTAACCGATGTCGAGCAGAACTTCGTCGCGGTCAACCTTGACGACGATACCTTCGACGAGGTCTCCGTCGTTGAAGTACTTGATGGTGGCGTCGACAGCTGCGAGGAAGTCCTCAGCGGTACCGATGTCGTTGATCGCGACTACGGGGGTACCGGGCTTCTCGGTGGAGGTGATGGTCATGTAGTAGGGGCTCCGTTGTGGATAGAGTATCGGTCAGGCAAACCGCCCGCTTCCCGTTGCCGGTCCGCAGGACACGGCAAAACGCCGGGTCATCCTGAATTGTGGATTGTAAATTTGCGCGCACGTAGTATGCGCCCGTTCATTCTAGTCGTTTGCCTCAAGGAGGGTCAAAGCGGCAGCGTGTCACCAAGCCGCGCGAACGTCACGCCACGGTCCAGCAGGCCCGGAAGGGCGCGGGCATAGCCCTCCGCGGTACCGCCGGCGGGCTGGTTGAAATGCGAGATCACAATCTGGCCGGCGCCGTGACCTGCGGCAATTTTCCCCACTTCGCCCGCGACCGTCGGTGCCGGGAAGGTCGCGCCGCCGTCGCCGTTCACCGTGAAGCTCACGGGTACCAGTCCGAGGGCATTGGTGATCGCCGCCGCGACGTCGTCGTAGTAGGCGGTTCCGGCCCGGAAGAAGCGTGGGGCTTTGCCGGAAAGCCGCTCCATGACCTCTTGGTTGCCCATGATTTCGTCATACACTTCACCCGCATTGGCGGTGCCCGGGATTCCGTACGCCGAGCGTCCGTTGACCGATAGGGGCTGGTGCCGGAAGCCGTGGTTGCCGAGCTCGAACAAAGGATCGGCCGCGAGCTCGGCCGCCAGCCCGGGATTGGCCTTGATCCACCGGCCATTGACGAACAAGGTGGCGGGAACGTTGAGCTTGCGGAGGGTCTTGAGCAATCGTTGATCGCAGTCCGAGCCTTGGGGGCCACCGCAAGCATCGAACGTGAGGACCGCATGCGTCGACGCCGTTTTCGAGACCACGCCGGGGACCGCAAGACCCCATTCGACGGGCTTGCGCGCGGAAAATTCAGCTACAACCTGGGACCTCGACGGCGGCACCGGCCGCGTTTCGGGCACCACCGGATTCTGGCCGGCCTCGTCCACGACCGGCGTTGAAACCGTTGCGGGGCGTGGCGCGGGGGCGGCTGCCGGTTGTTGGGCGCAGGCCGCCAGGCCGGTCATCGCGAGTCCGGCGGCAGCCGCCAGCAAGGACCGCCGGCCCGGCAGCCCTGATGGGCCGGAGGAGTGGCCCCCCGGCTGGAATTCCCCCATGGAATCCTCTTCTGTTGTAGATCGAGTGTGTGGGTGGAGATGCGCCTAGAAGTGCGTCAGGCAATGGGCTGGACGTTCGACGGCGAACATGTGCCGGGCAGCCAATGCTGCTCCTGCCGTGTGCTCGCGGATCCGGCCAGCCGAAGCCAAGGTTACAGGATTGACGGCACCCAAATAGACAGACCCCAAATCGGTGACGTCCATGCTCAGGTCAGGGCTCCCGCCATCCGCCGCATTGACGGTGACAACGCCGCCGTCGGACGTCAATTCCCAGGTACCGTCGGCAAAACCGAGCGCATCCCGGATCTGCAGGACCAACCGTCCATCGGCGCCGTAGCGGCGGGCTGACAAGGCTGCAGGGACGTCCAGGACGCGCAACCACAACATGTCGCGGTAGTCGGAAGACGCAATGCAGCGTCCGTCCTCGAGCGCCCATACGAGGGGGTCTTCAACGGGAGCGTCGGGCCAGGAGACCTGTTCGACGAGATCGATGCTGCCCAGGAATTGCCACAGTTCCAGGTACGCGGAGTCCGTCGCGGCGACAAGGTCCACGATTTCCACCGTGTACGGCTTGGTGTCCCAGCCGGCGAACTTGTATGACACGTAGCCGTCGATGATGCCGTCCGGTGCATAGTGGAGCGCACATTTGATGGCCTTGTCTTCGCTGCCGTCGCGAGTCATCGCCCCGGACACGTGATGGCGGTAGGAGTCCTGCCTCACGATGGACCCCGGCGTACGGTGGTGGACCTGTTCGAATACCTCGGGCGCTAGGTCCAGGAGGACGCGTGGATCGGCGATCTCCACCCGGCCAACGGGCTCATGACGGATGCGGAACTTCGGACCGGTGTCCACCTTGATGCTTCGCTCGAAGGTCGCGACGCCGAAACCGAAGCGGCCGTAAATGGACGCTTCGGATGCGGTCAGTGCGGCCATGGCGAAGCCGCCGTCCTTGGCATCGGCGAGGTCGGCGGTCATCATCCCGCGCAGGATCCCATGCCGCCGGTGCGTTCCGCGCACGGTGACCGCGGTGATCTGGCGCGTCCGCAGCTCTTCGCCGAAGCCAACATTCAGCTTGTTTTCCAGCGTTCCAAATGTCGCCACCGGAAATCCCGGGTTGAGCGCATGCAACGGAGGTTCTTCGTTGACGTAAACACCGGTCAACTCACGGTTGTCCGCTTGATACATCGCGAGAATCTTGTCGATGAGCTCATCGCTTCGCTGCTCGTCATGGAATCCGAAGCCGACGGCGCGGAGCCAATCACGGGCTTGTCCGTAGTCCGGGTTCTCCTTGCCGACGGAACGAAAGCGCTTGACGTTGTACTTTTCGTTTGTTTCCTTGGGATCAGCCACCTCCCGAGCCTAGCCAGACAGCATGGGGGCACGCCACCATATCGGCGGCGTGCCCCCATGCAGAACGGCTATAGAGGCCAGCGGGCCCGCTAGTGCCCGGCGTCGTACCAGCTGGAGCCGACGCCTACCTGCACGTCGAGCGGTACCGTGAGCTGGGCCGCCGTCCCCATTTGTTCGGTGACGAGCTTTTCGACGGCTTCGCGTTCGCCGTGGGCGACCTCGAGGACGAGTTCGTCGTGGACCTGCAGCAGCATCCTGGACTTCAGCCCCTGGCTGGTCAACTCGGCCGAAACGCCGAGCATGGCCCGCTTCATGAGGTCCGCCGCCGAACCCTGGATCGGCGAGTTCAGTGCAATGCGCTCGGCGATCTCGCGGTGCTGGCGGTCCGTGCTGGTCAGGTCCGGAAGATAGCGACGGCGGCCCTCGATCGTGGCGGTGTAGCCGTCGATCCGGGCCTGCTCCACCACGCCGCGCAGATAGTCGCGCACGGCGCCGAAGCGGTCGAAGTAGTCCTTCATGAGGGTCCTGGCTTCGTCGACCGAGATTTCCAGTTGCTTGGACAGGCCGAACGAGGTCAGTCCGTAGGCCAACCCATAGGACATGGCCTTGACCTTGGAGCGCATGGCACTAGTGACGTCTTCCGGTGCCACGTTGAAAATGTGCGAGCCCACATAGCGGTGCAGGTCCTCGCCGTCCTTGTACGCCTGGATGAGGCCTTCATCGCCGGACAGGTGGGCCATGATGCGCATTTCAATTTGCGAGTAGTCGGCAGACAGCAGGCATTCGTAGCCCTCACTGACAACGAAGATTCCGCGGACCCGCCGGCCTTCCTCGCTGCGCACCGGGATGTTCTGCAGATTGGGGTTGTTCGAGGAAATACGCCCCGTGGCCGCGACGTTCTGCGCGTACGTGGTGTGGATGCGGCCGTCCTCAGCCACCGATTTCTTGAGGGTCTCCAGCATTTGGGCCAGCTTGGAGGATTCCCGGTGGGCCATGAGCTGCACCAGGAACTCGTGGCCGGTCTTCTCCAGGAGGGCCTTCAGCGAGGCAGCGTCCGTCGTGTAGCCGGACTTGATCTTCTTGGTCTTGGGCAGGCCGAGCTCTTCGAAGAGGACGGTCTGGAGCTGCTTGGGCGAGCCAAGATTGACCTCGTGGCCGATCGCGGCAAATGCTTGCTCCTGGGCGTTGTCGATCACCTTCGCCAGGTCCGCGAGCTGTTCGTTCAGGCGTTCCGTGGAGATGGCAATGCCCGACAGTTCCATCTGGGCCAGGACCCGTGCGACCGGCAGCTCCAAGGTGGTCAGGAGCGCCTCGGCCTTGCGTTCGGCGAGCTCGCTTTCGAAGTGCTTGCTCAGTGTGTGCACGACGGCGGCCTGCTGGACGAGCGCGCTGGCGGCGGCCCCGTCCGGCCCATCACCAAGATCGAGTTCCAGCTGGCCGGCTTGTACAGCCGCAGCCGCGACGGTGATCCTCAGGTGGTGCTGGGCGAGCTCGGCGAGTTCGTAGCTGCGGCGGTCCGGCTGGATCAGGTAGCCCGAAATGGCAGTGTCGTCCACCACGCCTTCCAGGCCGAGTCCACGGTGGTTCAGGGCCTTCAACGCGTCCTTGAACTCGTGCATGACCTTGGCTTCTTCGGGGTCTTGAAGCCACTTGGCAAGGACGGCATCGGCCGCCGCGTCCAAGGATGACAACTCGATGTAGGCCGCCCCGTTGGCACGCACGATGGCGAGGGCAGAGGCGTCGTCACCGATCCGCCCGGGAACCAACTGCACGGCGACGGCGGCACGGCTCCCCGTACCGGCGGCGAAGAACTCCTCCAGGGCGGCGGCGTCGTCCAGGATCTTGTAGTCGGGCGCGTCGATGGTTTCGGGGGGCGCGCCAGCGGTGTCGTCGCCATAGAGTGCGAACAGCCGGGCGCGGAGGGTCTTGAATTCAAGGGTGTCGAAGAGAGTCTCGACCTCCTGGCGGTTCGGGCGCGGCTCCTCGAGTTCCGCGAGCGTCACAGGGAGCTCAAGGTCTTTGAGCAGCTGGTTGAGGCGGCGGTTCCGCTTGACGGCGTCGATGTTTTCCCTGAGGGATCCACCGACTTTGCCGCCGATCGAATCCAGGTTCTCCAGGATCCCTTCGAGGCCGCCGTACAGGTTGATCCACTTGGCCGCGGTCTTGGGGCCGACGCCGGGAACGCCGGCGAGGTTGTCGGCGGACTCCCCTACCAGCGCGGCGAGATCGGAGTAGCGGGACGGGGGAACGAAGTACTTTTCTTCGATCGCTGCCGCGTCCATGCGGGGAATATTGGAAACACCCTGTTTCGGGTACAGGACGAACACGTTGTCCGTGATGAGCTGGAAAGCGTCACGGTCCCCTGAAACCAGGAGGACTTCGTAACCTGCGGCCTCTCCCCGGGCCGCGAGTGTGGCAAGAATGTCGTCTGCCTCGTACCCGGGCATCTTGATGGTCTTGATGCCCCACGCTTCCATGACTTGGTCGATGAGATCGATCTGCCCGCGGAATTCCTGCGGCGTCTCGTTGCGGCCACCTTTGTATTCGCTGTACTCCGCCTTGCGGAACGTCGTGTCGTCCGAGACGTCGAAGGCCACCGCAACGTGGGTGGGCTTCTGGTCCTTGATGAGGTTGATCAACATCGAGGTGAAGCCATGCACGGCGTTGGTGTGCTGGCCCGAGGATGTGGCGAAGTTCTCTGCCGGCAGGGCATAGAACGCCCGGAACGCCATCGAGTGACCGTCGAGGACCAGGAGCCTCGGCCGGCCACCGGCCGCCGTGCCCGCAGTGGTTGTTGAAGGGTCTGGTGCCGTTGCGGTGGCAGTTGACACTGCGCTTGCGGTTGCCGTTGACGTTGCCGTTGGAACTGAGTCCGGTTTGGTTGTTTCGCTCACAGGTGCCAGCCTAGTTGCCATGATGGACAATTTCACGCCGGGCCCGTTCACCGACGAACTCAATGCGGCCGGCGTTCCGCAAGAGTTGCACGGTTGGCTTTCCCGCTATGGCGTGGGTTCCCTCGTAGCGAAGATGGGCATCAAGTTCCTGGAACTGAGCCCTGAACGGACCGTTGCCACCATGCCGGTCGAAGGCAATACCCAGGTTGCCGGCATCCTCCACGGCGGAGCCCACGTGGTCCTCGCCGAAACCCTGGGCTCCTTCGCGGCAGCCCTGCATGCCGGAGCCGGGCGCCACGTGGTGGGAATCGAGGTGGGCGCAACCCACCATCGCTCCATTGCGAGCGGCCTGGTCACCGGCACTTGCACGGCCATCCACTTGGGCGGCACGCTCGCCACCCATGAAATTGTCATGACCGACGATCACGGCCGGCGACTCTCAACTGCCCGGATCACCAACATGATCCGGGAGAACAGGGCCCGCTGAACCGGCACGCGCGGGGAACCTGTAGCGCACCTCTACTGCCGCGCTACCCAGGGTGCGGGAGGAGACCAACTCAAGCGGCGCCGTCGGGCTTTCAACAGGCAACAAGCGCTTGCCGGAACCCAAAGCGACCGGGATCAGGGTGACAATCATCTCGTCCAGCAGGCCGGCCTTGGCGAACTGGGCCACGAGGTTTCCGCCGCCAACCAGCCACACGTTCTTGTCGCCGGCGTCGGCAATCAGGTCCGGCGCGAATTCCTCAACCTCGCCACGGACGAATGTGACGTCCGCGCCGGGCGGCGCGGCGTATTCGCGGTGGGTGAAGATCCAGCATGGAACACCTTGGTAGGGCCACTTGCCCGGTTCGTGTTCCATGAGCCAGCGGTACGTTTGGCCGCCCATGACAATGCAGCCGATGCCCGCCATGAAGTCTTCATAGCTTTCGGTGACGCCCTCGGCCTCTTCGAACTGGAGCAGCCAGCCAAGATCGTCTTCTTTCGTGGCGATGAACCCGTCAAGCGAGGATGCCACGTAGTACTGGAAATCCGCCATGGCCCCACCCTACCCATCAGGCAGCAGCGTTCACAGCTACTTCGAGAAGTACGGAACGATCAGGTAGATCCCGAAAAGCACGGCGATGCCGCAGGCCGCAAAACAAGCGTAGGCGAGCGACCGGACCATGCCCGGCGATTTCTGCCGGGCGTCGCCCGCGATGGCGGTGAGGCGGACACCGAGCGAATACAGCACGACGAGGAGAACGGCCGCCACAAGGGTCGCGCCGGCTACCTCCACCAGATCAAACCACTTCATGCCTGGATGTCCTTACTCGCGCTTTTGCTCAGGTTCTGTTTTCTAGCCTTCTTCTTGCGGAAGCGGACTGCGGTGCCGGCTTCCTCGACTTCGACGGCGTTGTGGTGGCCCACGTGCGATTTCCTCGAGTAAATGAACATGTAGACGACGACGGCGGTGCCCACGACTGCGGCGATGACCACGCCGACGGTACCGGTGCCGATGAGGAACGCCGTCAAAGCGCCCACGATGGCAGCCGCAGGGAGGGTGAAGAGCCAGCCGGTGGCGATGCGCCCCACCGTTCCCCAGCGCACCGTGGTGCCTTTGCGCCCGAGTCCCGAGCCGATGACCGAACCGGAGGCCACCTGCGTGGTGGAGAGCGCGAAGCCGAGGTGGGAGGAAGCGAGGATGGCTGATGCCGTGCTGGCTTCCGCGGAGAAGCCCTGGGCTGGCTTGACGTCGGTCAGCCCCGAGCCCATGGTCCGGATGATGCGCCAGCCACCCGCATAGGTTCCGATGGCGATGGCGAGTGCGCAGGCCCCGATGACCCAGAGCTGCGGGCCGCTGCCGGCCGGCTGGGTTCCGGCGGCGATCAGGACGAGGGTGATGATGCCCATGGTCTTTTGCGCGTCGTTGGTACCGTGGGCCAAGGCGACGAGGCTCGAAGTGAAGATCTGGCCGGTACGGAATCCGCCGCGCTTCTGGGTCAGCTTGTCGCCGGTTTCGGGGTCATGCCGGGACGTCAGGAGGTAGGCCAGCTTGGTGCACAGATAGGCCACGGCACCGGCGAGCAGTGGCGAGAAGACGGCCGGAAGGATCACCTTCTGGAGCACGGTGTCGAAGTTGACGGCGTGGAATCCGATGCCGACGATCGCAGCGCCGATGAGGCCGCCAAAAAGCGCGTGCGAAGAACTGGACGGCAGCCCCTTGAGCCACGTGAACATGTTCCACAGGACGGCCCCCATCAGCCCGGCGAAGATGATCTCCGGCGTGATGTGGATACCGTCCGTGCCCTCGCGGATCAGGCCGCCCGAAATGGTCTTTGCCACTTCGGTCGAGAGGAACGCGCCCACGAGGTTGAGCACCGCGGCCAAGGCAACAGCCGTCTTGGGTTTGATGGCACCCGTGGCGATCGGAGTCGCCATGGCGTTCGCAGTGTCGTGGAAGCCGTTGGTGAAGTCAAAAAATAAGGCCAGCGCTATGACAAGCGCGACCATGAAGGTGATTCCCACCTGGTGCCCAATCTGCAGAGTCGATGATGCGCAGTTCCACTTCCCCGGGGCCTGCCCAACAAAAAACAGTTCAGCACGCGTTCATCTGACTGTACTGGCGGAATTAACTATGGCGGGCGTGAAACCTTAAGAATCTTACGTGCCATTGCCGGCATGGCCAAACATCGAATCATCCAAGGAATTGCCGAACAGCCGCGATATCGCTGCGTGACAGGCCCCGCCGCGGATCCGGTGAGATCCACAGCACACGGTTGCCGAGGAACTCGGCCCAGGACCGGGCCGCGGCTTCATGGTCCAGCTGATCGTCCATCCACACGATCCGTTCGGCTCCGGACTCCTGGACGTCCTTCTGCAAGACGTCCAGCTTCCACCAATCGGCAGTCTGGTCCCAACCATCGCTGGTCAAGACGGGCCAATGCTCGCCGTGGAGACCGATGGCGGGGCATAGGAACTCGGGCGCGAGCCGCTGCCACGTGGTCAACCATACAAACCTCGCCGCGGGGTGGGCGGCCAGGTCATTGAGTTCGTCAACCAGTTCGGAGGCGTAGACGACGTCCAGGATTCCGGCGTCGGCGATTTTCCATTCCGTACCCCAATCGGTGAAGCCCAGGGGACCGAAGGGGTTCACCACGCCGTCGACATCCAGATACAGCGACACGGTGGTCATGCAGCCCCCTCCCGGACGTGCCAACAAAGCCAGCGTAAGGCAAGCGCTTTGGAACGCCACCGGGACCGTCCGGAAATTCACTATCTTGACGTTCGTCACATAAGTGATAATCTCAATGCATGGAAAACCGCACCGGCCACTCCGAAGAGACCATCAGGGCCCGAGGGATCAGGCCCATCGAGGATTCGGTCCGCACCGACTTCAGCCGGGCCATGTCCTATGGCGGGTATCTGGACCTTGACCGCCTCCTCACGGCCCAGCACCCGTTGAGCACCCCGGAACACCATGACGAAATGCTGTTCATCATCCAGCACCAGACCAGCGAACTGTGGCTCAAGCTGATCCTGCATGAGCTTCTTGAAGCCCGCCGGCTCCTTGATGTGGACAACCTTGCCAAAGCCCTCAAATGCATCGCACGCGTCAAGGCGATCCAGCGGACCATGACCGAGCAGTGGTCTGTCCTGGGCACGCTCACTCCCCGCGAGTATTCCGAATTCCGGCGCTTCCTGGGCAGTTCGTCAGGCTTCCAGTCCCACCAGTACCGCGGCGTCGAGTTCCTCCTGGGCAACAAGAACCGCGGCATGCTCCGGGTCTTCGAGAGCGATCCGGCGGCGCACAGCCAGCTCAGTACCCTCTTGGAGGAGCCGACCCTTTACGACGCCTTCCTCGCAGTGCTGGCGCGGGCCGGTTATGGTGTTCCGGCCGAAATCCTTGAACGTGACACGAGCGAACCGTGGACGTTCCAGAAGGATCTGGTACCGGTCTTCCAGGAGATCTACGAATCGGAAGCCACACCTTGGGGATTCTACGAAGCGTGCGAAGACCTTGTGGACATCGAGGACAACTTCCACGCGTGGCGCTTCCGCCACCTCCGTACCGTGCAGCGGACCATCGGATTCAAGGTGGGCACGGGAGGCTCCTCCGGCGTCGACTTCCTCAAGCGGGCCCTTGACCTCACTTTCTTCCCGGAGCTCTACGCCGTCCGCACCGAGATCGGCAACTGAACAGCAAATTCCAAGCAACCCCATCGCTTTCTTCAGGAGAGACATGAACAGCGTGCAGCAAACGCAACGGCCGACGTCGGCAGAGCTCGACGCCGCGGATCCCCTCGCCGGGCAGCGTGAGGCCTTTTACGCCCCGTCGGACGGCCAGCTCACGGCCTACCTTGACGGGAACTCGCTCGGCAGGCCGCTCAAGGCGACATCGGCGAAGCTCGCGTCCTTCGTCGAGGACGCCTGGGGCAGCCGCCTTATCCGCGGCTGGGACGAACAGTGGATGGATGAGCCCACCGCAGTGGGCGACCGCATCGGCGTCGTGACCCTCGGCGCGGCCGCCGGCCAGGTGACCGTGGGGGATTCCACGTCCGTGATGCTCTACAAGCTCATCCGGGCAGCGGTCGACGCCCAAGCGGGCCGCGATGAGATTGTGGTGGACCGGGACAACTTCCCCACGGACCGTTTCATCATCGAGGGCATCGCCGCGGAGAAGGGCGCCACCATCAAGTGGGTCGCTTCCAACCCGGCCAGCGGCGTCCGGACCACGGACCTCGAGGGACTGCTCAGCGAGCGGACCGCCGTCGTCGTACTCAGCCACGTGGCATACCGTTCGGGTTTCCTGGCGGATGCCGCGGCGATCACCGCGATGGTCAAGGAAGCCGGAGCGCTCATGCTCTGGGACTTGTGCCACTCGGTAGGCTCGGTGCCCCTCGAACTGGACGCCTGGGGTGTGGACCTTGCTGTTGGTTGCACCTACAAATACCTCAATGGCGGCCCGGGCTCCCCCGCGTTCGCGTACGTCAACGCGTCGCAGCAGGACCGACTGCAACAGCCGATCTGGGGCTGGATGGGCGCCGACAACCCCTTCGGCATGACGGAAAGCTACACCCCGGCCCGTGGGATCCGCAGCTTCATCACCGGAACTCCCCCGGTGCTGGCCATGCAGCCGCTCAAGGACATGGTTGAGCTGATCGCATCAGTGGGTATGGAGGCTGTGCGGGAGAAGTCCATCAAGCTGACGGAGTACGCAGTCGCCTTGGCTGAGGACATATTGGTTCCCCTCGGCGTCGAGATTGTCAGCCCGCGCAACACCGCAGAGCGTGGCTCGCACATCACGGTGGACCATCCCTTGTTCGGCGAGGTGACCCGGACGCTTTGGGAGCGGGGTGTCATTCCGGATTTCCGTCCGCCGCACGGATTGCGGATCGGGCTCTCGCCGCTCAGCACCAGCTACGCGGAGGTTGAGCTGGGAGTGACCGCCATCCGGGACGCCCTGACCGAACTCCTGTGAGTGCCGTCCTCGACGACATGGACTCCCGGCCCGGGAGTACCACGTCGTTGCTGCGGACCGTCATCGGCTTATACCTGCGCGATGCCGGCGGATGGATGTCCTCAAGGCACATCATCGTCCTCATGGAGGCACTTGGCGTGACCGCTGCCGTGTCCCGAACGGCCTTGTCACGGTTGAAGAAGAAGGAAATCGTCCTTCCTCAGCTCCGTGAAGGTGTTCCCGGCTTCGCCGTCACCGAGGGCGCCGCCACGATGCTTGCCCGCGGAGACCGCCGGATCTTCAACCCCCGCCTGATGTCCCCCGCGGACCGCTGGTGCCTCGTGTCCTTTTCCATTCCGGAAACGGAGCGGGAAAAGCGGCACCAATTGCGGCGGAGATTGCACTGGATCGGCTGCGGCACGGTGGCAGCAGGGCTGTGGATCTGCCCGGATTCGCTCAGGGTGGAAGTGGAGGAGATCCTCGAGGACCTGGGGTTGCGCGGAATGGCCACGGTGTTCGTGACGGATACCCCCTTGGTGGGCGGCAGCCTCCGCGAGGCCGCATCCGCATGGTGGGACCTGGACACCGTGGCAGAACTGCATCGCGACTTCATCCGGCATCATGGTTCCGCGGCGGACGACGGCGGCCAAGACAGCGGTTCCGACGGCGGCCCGGCCTCGGCCGAAACCTTCGCCCGTTACGTCCGTTGCATCGACCGCTGGCGGATCATTCCGTACCTTGATCCGGGGCTGCCGGCGGAATTCCTTCCCGAGGATTGGCCGGGCATGGCGGGAATCGCCTTGTTCGAGCGCTTGGGGGCCGCCTATTCACGGCCCAGCGCGGACTTCGTGCGGAGGACGCTGGAAGCTTAGGGGCCAAGAACGGGTGATCACTCCGGGCAGCAGGCGTACGCTGGAAGCATGAACTTCGCCGATGGTGGATGGTTCGCGAGGTTGTCATGACCCGTCCTTGGTTGCGTTGGTTGCCGGCCGCGCTGGTTCCGGTAGCCCTTGCTGCGGCGGCCCTCGCTGGTTCCTACCAGGCGGGAGCTGCGACGAGCCTGCCTCCTAAAACGGCAGAGGAAGTCATCGCGATGATCGGCCGGGCCGACGTCCATGCTTTGTCCGGAACCCTTCAACAGAGTTCCGATCTGGGACTCCCCCAGCTCCCCTCCGTCGGGCCAACGGCAACCCAAGGCCCCGCTTCGGTCATGGAACTGTTGAGCGGATCCCACACGGTCCGGGTCTACCTGGACGGCCCCGCCAAGGCCAGGTTCCAGGTGATGGACATGCTCGCCGAGCGCGACCTCGTCCGCAACAGCAACGATCTCTGGCTCTACAACTCGGCCGACAACAGTGCGGCGCACATGACGATGCCCGCCGAAACGGCCCGCGCTGCGGCCCCGCGCGCGACGCCGACTCCCGGAGCGATCACGCCTGATGTCGTCGCGCAGCACTTCCTCGCCGCCGTCGGGCCTACAACAGACGTGACCGTGGGCGACGGAACCACGGTGGCCGGCCGCACGGCCTACCAACTGGTGATCAAGCCGCGGAGTACCGGCACGCTGGTCGATTCCGTGACAATCGCCGTCGACTCCGCCTCCGGCCTGCCGCTCGGCGTCGAGGTGCGGGCACGGGGCCAGGCCGCGGCGGCCTTTTCGCTCGCGTTCACTGACGTGAGCTTGTCGGCGCCCGACGCCGCCCTGTTCAGTTTCACTCCGCCCCGCGGTGCCGCCGTGGAAGAGAAGGCAACCCCGCAACCGCGTACCCTCCCCGCTAAGACCGGGCAAGCACCGCAGGTAAAGGCAACCGGGGGCCGGCCAACAGTCACGGGAACCGGCTGGGACGCAGTGATCGCCATGCCCTCGGGGACCGTGCCCGCCGATGTCCGCTCGGCTCCGATGGTGGCCCAGCTCACCCAGCCGGTAGCGGGTGGCCGTGCAGTGACCACCAGCCTGGTAACTGTCTTGATGCTCGACGACGGCCGCGTCTTCGCGGGAATGGTGCCACTTGAGCGGTTGCAGGCCGCAGCCGCCACGAAATGACGGAGGCATCCCCGCCGGCTGAACTGGCGATAGAGACGCAAGGCCTCAGCAAGCGCTTTGGTCACCGGGCCGCCGTCGACGGCGTCGACTTGGCAGTTCCGCGCGGTTCAGTCTTTGGCTTCCTCGGTCCAAATGGCTCAGGCAAGACCACCACCATCCGGTTGCTGCTTGGATTGGCGGCCGCCACGAACGGCCGCATCCGGGTTCTGGGTGGCGAAATGCCGCGCCAACTGGCAACGGTCCTGCCCAACGTGGGCTCGCTCGTGGAAGGCCCGGCCTTCTACCCTTTCCTGTCCGGGGCGGCGAACCTTCGGCGATTGGACAGCGCCGATCTTCATGCCTCCCCGCGGACCAGGGCCGCACGGGTGGATGAAGCGCTCGAGAGGGTGGGGTTGTCCCATGCCGCGGGCAAAAAGGTGCGCGCCTATTCGCTCGGGATGAAGCAGCGGCTGGGAATTGCACATGCCCTGCTGCGGCCGAGGGAACTGCTTGTCCTCGATGAACCCACCAACGGCCTGGATCCGCAAGGGACCCGGGAGGTGCGCGGCCTGGTCCGCTCCCTCGCCGCCGGGGGCACCACCGTGTTCGTCTCCAGCCACCTCCTCGCGGAAGTGGAACAGATGTGCACCCATGTGGGTGTCATGAGCGTAGGCAAACTCGTGGCGCAAGGAACCCTGCACGAACTGCGCGCCGCGGGAACGGCCACGATCCGGCTCCACACGCCCGATATTGAGGCCGCTGTCCGTGTCCTCTCCAGGCTGGGCCTGCAATCGGAACTGTCAGTGCCGCTGCCCGGATCGCACGGTGCCGATGGCCAGAGCCTCGTCAGCACCGGCCCGCCGGGGTACGGGGTGGCTCCCGAGGCGATCGTGGCTGCCCTCGTGTCCGACGGCGTCCGGGTGCGGGGCTTCGGCGTGGAGGACGCCAGCCTGGAGGAGCGCTTTGTCTCCCTGACCGGAGAGGGTTTCGACATTGCCGGCTGAACGCGGAACCGAATCTTTGCCCGGCCAGCCAGCGGCCCGGCCATCAAGCTCGTGGTCACTCATGGCCTCGGAGCTCTCTGTGCTGTTCAGGCGGCTGCGGACATGGGCCATGCTCCTCGCGCTCGCGGCGATCCCCATCCTCATTGCCGCGGCGGTCAAGCTGAGCTCGCATCCCGTGGCGCCGGGGCGTGGTCCGCCGTTCCTTGATCGCATCACCCAGAACGGGCTTTTCGTCGGCGTCACGGCAATGATCGTCTCCGTGCCCTTGTTCCTTCCCCTCACGATCGGAGTGGTGGCAGGCGACACGATTGCCGGAGAAGCGAACCTTGGCACGCTCAGGTACTTGCTCGTGGCCCCGGCGGGACGCGTCCGCCTCTTGTTGATCAAGTACGCGTCCGCCGCGGCTTTCTGCCTGGCAGCGACCCTTACGGTGGCCGCCGCCGGTGCGCTGGCCGGCGTCGCGCTCTTCCCGGTAGGTCCCGTTACCCTGCTCTCCGGCGACACGATCGGCGTCGGCGAATCAGTGGTGCGTTCCCTGCTGATAGCCGCGTACATTGCTGTGTCACTGTTGGGGCTCTCCGCCATCGGGCTGGCAATATCCACCTTCACGGACGTGCCGGTCGGGGCCATGGCCGCAACGATCGTCCTGTCCGTGGTGTCACAAGTGGCCGACAACCTGCCGCAATTGGAGTGGCTGCACCCGTGGCTGTTCAGCCACTACTGGTTGGGTTTCGCCGACCTCTTGCGCCAACCCATCTCGTGGACGAGCTTCGGCGACAATGCCCTGCTGCAGGCGGCCTACGTCGTGGCGGCCGGCGCGTTGGCTTATGGCAAGTTCACCAGCAAGGATGTCCTGTCCTGAAGTACGGCCTGCCCGTAAGCTCGTGGCATGGCAAGATTCTTCGATGTCCACCCGCAGGACCCCCAACCACGCGCAATTGCCCAGGTGGTGAATATCCTCCAGTCCGGCGGGCTCATCGCCTATCCCACCGATTCCTGCTACGCGCTCGGCGCACAAATCGGCAACAGGGAAGCCCTCGACCGGATCCGCTCGATCCGGCAGCTGGACAGCAAGCACCATTTCACCTTGGTCTGCAAGGACTTCGCGCAGCTCGGTCAGTTCGTCATGATCGACAACGATGTGTTCCGAAGCATCAAGGCCGTGACGCCGGGTAGCTACACGTTCATCTTGCCTGCCACCAAGGAAGTCCCCCGCCGCCTCCTGCACCCCAAGAAGAAAACGGTAGGCGTGCGGATTCCGGACCATAATTTTGTCCAGGCCCTCCTGGCCGAACTGGGCGAACCGCTCCTTTCCAGCACCTTGCTGCTCCCCGACGAGGAGGAGCCGTTGACCCAAGGCTGGGAGATCAAGGAACGCCTGGACAATCTGGTGGAAGCCGTGATCGACTCCGGCGACACCGGCGCAGAGCCCACCACGGTGGTGGACTTCTCGAGCGGCACCGCGGAAGTGGTCAGGCGCGGCACCGGCGATCCCTCCCGATTCGAGTGAGCATGCGTACCGCCGAATCCAGTGTCACGATCGACGTCGACGGCACACCGGTCTCCGGTATCTACGGCCGGCCGGACAAACCGGTCGCGACCCTCGTTCTCGCCCACGGGGCCGGGGCGGGCATGGAGCATCCGTTCCTGGGCGGCCTCGCGCACGCTTTGAACGACGACGGCGTCGCGACCTTGCGCTTCAACTTCCCCTACCGGGAAGCCGGCAAGAAGTTCCCCGACCGGCCTCCCGGGGCTATCGCGGCCTGGCGGGCCGTCATGGCGGAAGCCGCGTCCCGTTCGGAGGGAGAACCGCTGTGGGCGGCCGGCAAGTCCTTCGGTGGACGCATGGCGTCGATGGCAGTGGCCGAAGGCATGCCCGCCGAGGGACTCATCTATCTCGGCTACCCGCTGCACCCGCCCGGAAAACCCGAGAAGCTCCGTGACGAGCACCTTTACGGGCTCACGCTGCCGATGCTCTTCCTGCAGGGCACGCGGGACACTTTCGCGACGCCCGAGCTGCTCGAAAACGTGGTGGCCCGGATCGGCCCCGCCGCCACCATCGAGTGGTGGGAGGGCGGCGACCATTCCTTTGGCCGCGCGGGAGTCAAGAAGAGCGCTGCGGAGGTGGGGGCCTCATTGGCACCTCCCGTTTCAGCGTTCCTTCGCAAGAACCGCTGACCTGGAAGGAGACTTTGAGCCTCAGGCTTTCGCCGAGGCGACGGCTATGCCGGGCGGCAACGGCTCGTGCCGCAAGTACTCCCGGCGGAATCGACCGCTGCCCGCCGTCAGTCCCCGCAGCACGATCGCGTACCGCAGCAGTTCCTGCTCCGGCACTTCGGCGCTGATCTCCGTGCGCTCTCCGCCCACGGATGTCGTCCCGGTGACGCGCCCGCGGCGGGAGGACAGATCGCTCATGACCCCGCCCACGTGCTCGTCGGCCACAAGGACCGTCACGGCCGAAATCGGTTCGAGCAGTTGAATGCTGCCCGCCGCGGCGGCTTCCCGCAAGGCCAAAGCGCCAGCGGCCTGGAAAGCCGCGTCCGATGAATCGACGCTGTGGGTCTTGCCGCCCACCAGGATCACCCTGATGTCGACCACCGGGAAACCTGCCCGCACCCCCTTGCTCATCTGGGCCCGGACGCCTTTCTCGACCGACACAACATACGTGCCGGGGATGACCCCGCCAACAATCCTGTCCACGAATTCGAAGCCTCCCCCGCGTTCAAGGGGTTCCACTTCGATATCGCAGATCGCGTACTGTCCGTGGCCGCCGGATTGTTTGACATAGCGTCCGTGGCCCGCGGACTGGGCGGCAAAGGTCTCCCGGAGCGGGGTAATGACATCCACGGTCTGCAGCTTCACCCCCTGCTCGCGCAAACGGTCCAGGACTGCCTCCGAGTGGGCCTCCCCCATGCACCACAGGACCAGCTGGTGCGTCTCGGAGTTGCGCTCCACCCTCAGGGTCGGATCTCCCGCCGCGACCTTGGCCAGGCTCTTGGACAGCGCGTCTTCATCGCCGTGCGAGGCTGCTTCGATCGCCACAGGCATCAGCGGCTCGGGCATGTCCCAGGTTTCCACGAGCAGTGGAGCCTCGCGCGCGGAAACCGTGTCTCCCGTTTCGGCGCTCGCCACCTTCGCCAGCGCGCAAATGTCTCCGGCCACGGCGAACTGCACCGGCCGCAGGCTTGAGCCCAACGGGGAGTACAGGTGGGTGATCCGCTCGTCGCTGTCGTGGTCGGGGTGCCCGCGCTCAGCCAGGCCGTGTCCACCCACATGCACGGCAGAGTCCTCTCGCAGCGTCCCTGAGAAGACCCGGACAAGGCACACCCGTCCCAGGAACGGGTCAACAGTAGTCCGCACCACTTCGCCAAGGAGCGGACCGTCCGGATCGCATGCCAGGGGTTCCAAGGGTGTCCCGCCCAGGTCAGTCACCGTCGGGAGGCTTCGCTCAGTCGGAGGCGGAAAGGCGCGGGTCAGCACTTCCAAGAGTTCGGCCGTGCCGACTCCGGTCACGGAAGAGCTGGCCAGGACCGGAAAGAACGTCCCCCGGACGATCGCGGTCTCCAGATCTTCCACGAGGGTATCGATGGGGACGTCCTCGCCGCCGAGGTACCGGTCCATCAAGGTCTCGTCCTCGCTCTCGGAAATGATGCCCTCGATGAGTTCCCCCCGGACACCTTCCGCGCCGGCCAGTTCCGCCGCTGTCGCCGCCCGGACCGCGGGCCGTGGTTCCCCGGGGGTGTACTCCGACACCGAGCCCGAAAGCAGCCCGAGCACTCCGGAAACAGCGTCCGCGGTGCGGACCGGCAAATGAAGGGGAAGGACAGAATCGCCGAAGGCGGACCGGCATTCGGCCAGGACGGCATCGTAGTTCGCCCGGGGATGGTCAAGCCGGCTGATGACCACGGCCCTGGGCATGCCAACGCGCTCGCATTCACCCCACAGGGCGGTGGTTCCGGCGTCGACGCCGTCAACGGCCGACACTACGAACAGAGCCGCATCCGCGGCACGCAGCCCCGCGCGCAGCTCTCCCATGAAATCGGCGTAGCCCGGGGTGTCGAGAAGGTTCACTTTGATGTCGTCGAAGACCAAGGGCGCCGCGGACAGCCCGATGGATCGCTGCTGGTGGATGGCCGTCGCCTCCGAGTCGCTCACGGTGGTGCCATCCACGATCGAACCCATGCGGTTCACCACCCCGGCAGCGTAAAGGAGTGATTCGAGCAGCATCGTCTTTCCCGCGCCCGAGCGGCCAATCAGGACGACGTTGCGGATGTTTTCGGGCCGATCGGCTGGCGCCGAGGACGGGTCCGCCCGTCGAAGATCGGGGTTGGTCCGGTTCGACCCCTTCGTCGCACTGCCTGGGCCTTTCACCGACATGAGCACCTCCTGGAGTAGAAGCCGAATCCCCCGCGTCCTTTGCTAACCGATTCCACACCCTGGACTGGCGCACGGCAAGAGCAATCGACCCAGTCCGTGCCGAAACCGCAGCCTTAGGAGAGCATGCCCCACACCGTGCGAAGGGAAAACACCGCGCTTGCTGCGATGACAACGGCGAAAGCCACGAGCCACAGCAAGGACGGCACCCCCGTGGACCGGGCCAGGATGTAGGCATCCGACGACGCGAGCCGGTCGCGCCGACGGGTGTGGACCGAAGCCACCTTGAACCAATCCCGCACGGCGCCCACCTCGAGGGCTATGCCAAGTCCGAGTACCACATGGCTTACCGTCGAGGGAGTGGCGAACATGACAAGCAACTGGGCAATCGCGGCACTGAGGAGCGCCACGAAGATTCCAGTGAAGTTCCGCAGAAAGATCAGTGCGAGCAGCAACACCAGCGCGCCGACGGACATGGCTGCCCCGGACCGCCCTGCCGACACGGACCAGATGAGCGCCACGCCTACCACCGCGGGACTCGGATATCCCCAGAACCCGGACCAGGCTGCGCCGAATTTGCCGCGCCCGCTGCTCAGGAGCTGTCCGGAGTGGTCCAGCCCGATCCGGAGCCCGTGGACGACCCGCCCCGTCATGAGGGCAGCGAACGCGTGGCCCAGTTCATGCACGAAGGTCACATAAAGACCAAACCAGCGCCAGGTGGCGCGCGGGATGCTCAGTACGACGGCAGCAGCCAGGATGCCCAGCACAACAGGGGTCGCAAGGTTCGGGACCTCTTGTGTGGTGAATCCCCGCAGCACGGCCTGCCACCAGTCGTTGACAAGGTCAGCGGGACGCAATTCCATGTTCATCACCGTGGCATCCTAAAGAAAAAGCCTGTGAACGCCTCCCAGCCAGCTGGAACCACCGGCAAGCCGGGGTCACATCTTCCGCTTGGTCTTGGCCGTTGCTGGCGCTGTCCACGGGTCCTCGGGCCAGGGATGCTTCGGATAGCGCCCGCGCATCTCCGCACGGACCTGGGCGTACGGGCCGGACCAAAAAGAGGCCAGGTCATCTGTCACGGCCAGCGGTCGCCTGGCCGGAGAAAGAAGGTGGAACAGCACCGGCACCCGTGCGCCTACCAAGCGCGGCGTCGCAGCCCAGCCGAAGCACTCCTGCAACTTGACCGCCACGACCGGCCGGCCGTCGTCGTCGGCAACGTCCGGATAGTCGATCCGCACCCGGGAACCGCTCGGCACCTCAAGCCATTCCGGCGCCAGCTCACCGAGCCGGGCCGCCTCGGGCCACGGCAAAAGCCGCCGCAACGGCTCGGCCAGGTCGATCCCGTTCGTCGCAGCGCCTCCTGCGAGCGCTTCGAGCTCCGGTGCCAGCCACTTCTCCAGCCTGGCCAGCAAGGCGGGCTCGGAGACGTCCGGCCATGGATCGCCCAGTTCCCTGTGCAGCAAAGCCAGTCGCCGGCGCAAGGTATCGGCTGCCGTCGACCAGCCAATGGTCCCCAGGCCTTCTTTCGCCAGGGCGCGGGCTACGGCAGCGCGACCGTCGTCGATGGTGGGCCGTACGGGCGTCGACGAAAGCAGAATCGCACCCAGCCGCCGTTCCCGCCTGGCGGTGACGCGGCCCTGCGTGAATTCGGCTGCCACCGTATCGCTCAGGAGGTGGCTGGCGGCAGCTTCCGCCGCATCCGCCGCCAAAGGTGCAGCGGAACGGATGACGGCGCCAGTGCCTGCCGCATCCCGGCCGTCCGCACGGGATACCTCGGCCACAGCGAGCCAATCGTGGCCGGCGAGCGGACTGCCCGCCGGCAGCCCGGCACGTGTTCCCGACGTCAGCAGGTAGCGTTCAGGGCCGGTGCCTGGAACGCGGCGCGCAACACGGTCGGGGAACGCAAGCGCGACCACGAACCCCAAGGCTTCGGCAGGACTCGCCAGTGAAGGCAGGCTCGGCGGTGCGGTCAGGGAAGGCCCGACACCGGATCGCTCCTGGCGTGCGATCGCCTCCATGCGGCGGACATCCTCGGCCCAACGCCGGGCCGCGGGGTCCTTGCCTGCCCGGAGTGTGGCCAGCAGGCGCGTCAAGTCAGCTCCGGGAGCCCGTTGATCCCCTGCCACGAGGGCGACAGCCTCGGCAGCCGCCCGGTGCCCGACAGTGGCGGCACCATCCAGCAATGCACGGGCCAGTCGTGGATCGGCGGGGATCCGGGCCAGGGTCTTCCCCACGTCCGTGGCAAGTCCGTCCGCGTCGATGGCGCCAAGTTCCCGCAGCACTTCAATGGCATCGTCCATCGCGCCTTGGGGCGGGGAGTCCGGAAGTGCGAGCCCCCGGCCACCCGGCGATCCCCAACACGCGAGGACGAGCGCCGCGCCCGTCAGGTCGGCGGCCGCAATTTCCGGTGTGGGGTGGGCCGGTGCGGCGCCGTATGCTTTGTGCTCGTAGCAGCGGACCACGCGCCCTGGCCCTTGGCGTGCCGCGCGTCCGGCGCGTTGTTCGGCGGAGGCTCGGGAGCAGGAGACCGTGACCAAGCCGGACATGCCGCGGCCGGCGTCGCGCCGCAGTTCACGGGACAGCCCCGCGTCGATGACCAGCCGCACTCCCGGAACGGTCAGGGAGGATTCGGCCAGGGCAGTCGAGACGATAATCCGGGGAGATCCGCCGGGCTCCCGGCCGGAGACCGCCCGGTCTTGTTCCGCTGGGCTTGCCTGGCCGTGAAGCTCCAATACCTCCACGTCCCTGGCCCTCGCAGCCAGTCTGGCGCGCAGCCGGGACGCGACGTGGGAGACCTCCCACGCACCAGGAAGGAACACCAGGGCGTCGATGTCCGGATCAGCGGCGAGGGTGTCCGTGTACGACGACGCGGCAGTGTCCGCCACATGGTCCAGGAAGGCGCGGGTCACGCCGCGTCCGTCCAACCGTGGACCTGCCGCGGGCGCCCAGTCCACCGTCAAGGGATGCAGCGCGGACGGACAGTCGACGACGGGTGCCGGCCCGCCGCCGTCGTGCTTTCCGCTTGTGCCTTCTCCGGCGCCTCCAATCAGCGCGGCAAACCGTGGCGCGTCGAGGGTTGCGGACATCGCGACGAGCGTGAGGTCCTCCCGCAGTTCGCGGACCTCGATGAGCATTCCGAGCAACAGGTCCGTCTCCAGGCCGCGCTCGTGGACCTCGTCCAGGATCACAGCCCCGGCGGTCTCAAGCCCCGGATCCGCGAGCAGGCGGCGCAGGAGGATTCCAGGAGTCACGAACTCGATCATGGTCCCGGGGCCCGCCTGGCTTTCGCCGCGGACCGTGTATCCGACCCGTTCGCCGAGCCGGCTGCCGTCGAGAGCGGCGAGGCGCCGTGCCGCTGAGCGTGCGGCGACCCGCCGTGGTTGGGTCACGATCACCCGGGGGCACTGCCTTCCGGTTACCGCGCCGGCCGCGCCGTCGGCGAGCAGGATGTTGGCAAGCAAGGGCGGCACGAGCGTCGTCTTGCCGGTCCCCGGGGGCGCTTGCACGACGGCGGTTCCTGCCGTTCCCCTTGTATCGAGGGCTTTGGCGAGTTCCCCCAGCGATTCTCCGAAGACGAGTCCCTCGCCGATGGTGTCCAGGTCGAAAGGGCGGTATGCGAGCGCGGCATTCCGGGGAACGGGTGGGGATTTCACTCCTCCATTGTGCCTATAAGCGGATCAGCCGTTGAAAGGTGGACTGCTTGCCGAATCGGGAGGACGATTAAAGGGCAGTTGCTAGAAGGAGGTCTGTGATGTGCTACGGCTACAACAAGGATTTCCGGCGGGACACCAGGAAAGATGCCTCACAGGAACCCGAGGAACGCCCTGAGCCCAAGGTCGACGCGAAGGACTTCATGTTCTGGGCCTTCCCACGCCGCTACCGTGAGTTCAGGAACGATCCGGAGCCGGTTATCGACCGGACCCGCGAAAGGGTCTAAGCCACGAAATTGAGAGGAACGTCCCAGAGGGCGTTCCTTTCATTTGTGGCCCTACAACTCGGCGAATCCAAGGTATTTACTGGAGATACAACGTAAGCGGGTTCGCCTGCCTCGTTGCGGAAAGTGGGCTCCCTTTTCCCTCCACTGCCACCGAAGGATCTCCGCCATGAACGCATTAGCACTTAGCGACGAAGCCGGTGTGCGGCCATGACAGCGGACGCCATCACCTGGCTGATTGTCTTGATTGTCCTGCTGGTCATCTGGTTTGCGATGGCCGTCCACATTGTCACGCAGTATGAGCGCGGTGTCCTGTTGAGGCTTGGGAGGATCCAGGGCCTCCGGACCCCGGGCCTTGTGATCATCATCCCGTTCGTCGACCGCCTGAGGAAGGTCTCCCTGCGGATCGTCACCATGCCGATCCAGTCCCAGGGCATCATCACCCGGGACAACGTCAGCCTGGACATTTCCGCCGTCGCGTATTTCCGGGTGGTGGACGCCATCAAGTCCGTCCTGGCCATCGAAAACGTCTACGCCGCGATCGACCAGATCGCACAAACCACGCTGCGCAAGGTGGTGGGTCAGCACACGCTCGACGAAACGCTCGCAGAAACGGACGTCATCAATGCCAACATCCGCCAGATCCTGGACGGACTGACCTTGGAATGGGGCGTCGAAGTGACCCTCGTGGAACTCAAGGACATCCAACTGCCGGACAGCATGAAGCGCGCCATGGCCCGCCAGGCCGAGGCCGAGCGTGAAAAGCGCGCCAAGATCATCGCCGCCGAAGGCGAGTCCCTGGCCGCTGCCGCGCTGGGCATGGCCTCTGACACCATGATGGCCCATCCACTGGCCCTGCAGTTGCGCAACCTGCAGTCCATGGTGGAGATCGGCGTGGACAAGAACACCACGGTCGTCTTCCCGGCTCCCTTGATGAGCACCATCGGCGAGCTCGGAGCATTCCTGGCCCGCGAAGCCGCCGCCGCGAAAGCCGCGCAACCACCAAGGACCATGACAGGACGGACGATGGCAGGGTGAGTGCGGCAGAATGAAACTGAACGGCGCCTATACTCGTTGAAGCCGTCGTAAAGCCCGGGAACCGAGCGCACAAAGCTACGGAAGGAGGAAGACCATGACCGACCCCTCACGGGGCCGCGCCACCGCCTTCCTCCTCCGCACGGGCCTGTTGGCAGGACTGCTCGCGATCATCGGCGGAATCGTCGGGATGCATGTCATGGCGGGTGGGCACAGCATGCACGCCACCCCGGCTATGGGCCAGTCCGCCGTCGTGGGCCCCGCCACTGTCATCGGCCCGTCGCACATAGTTCAGCACGCGGATTCATCTCCGGCGCAGTCGTGTGCAAGCCCGGGCACGTGCACCACGATGTCGGCCCTGCACGCCGTCTGCGTCCCCGCTCCGGGCCATAACACCCTGACAGCACCCCTACCAGGTGTCCCGCCCTACGCCAATGCGGGCACGTCAGAGGCCGGTACCCTGGTCTCCGGATATTCGCACCGCCCGGGTAGTCCTTCCCCGGGCGATCTCTGCATCAGCCGCACGTAAAATCCACCGCCGCACCGGGCTGCCGGCCCGCTGCACAAGACTCCACCCTGACGCGCCGCCCCACACAGTGGGCTTGCTGTGCGCGTCCCACGCAGCCGCGCTTCTGCAGGCTGATTGATTGAAGGACCCCAAAACCATGAGAAAAAACCTGACCCTCGCCACCTTTACCGTGGCCACAGCAATCGCGCTCGCCGGCTGCTCGGCCGGAACCGGCGGCAGCAGCATGCCGGGAATGGACCACGGAAGCGCCTCTTCGTCTGGTTCGGCCGCATCCCCGGCCGCGGCGACCGCGGGAGACCATAACGCGGCGGATGCCGAGTTTGCCCGGATGATGATCCCCCACCATGCCCAGGCCGTCCAGATGAGCGACGTCATACTCGCCAAGAACGGCATCCCTGCCCAAGTGACTGCGCTCGCCGGCAGGATCAAGGCAGCCCAAGGCCCGGAGATCGAGAAGATGACCGGCTGGCTCAAGGACTGGAACGAGCCCGCGGGGATGTCGGGCGGCCACACCATGAACGGAATGGTGGACAACGAGGACATGACGAAACTCGAGGCCGCCCAAGGCCGGGATGCAGCTAGGCTGTTCCTGACCCACATGATCGCCCACCACCAAGGGGCCGTGGCCATGGCTCAGAAGGAAGGCACCGACGGTAAGAACGCCGATGCCCTCAAACTCGGCAAGGACATCGTGACGGCGCAGGAGGCCGAGATCAAGGAAATGCAGGAGCTGTTGGGCGCGCTGTAGTCACAAGCACCCTCCAGACCACACCGCCGGCCCACCTGTTTTTTCCAGTGTGGGCCGGTGCCTGCGGCTTGGGTTACGGTTTCCCGGGCCTAGGCCGTGGCGCCCACGGAGGTTCCTTCCGCCGCGAACAGCGCCTCCGCCACATCTTCCCTGAGGTGGTAGTCCCTGGCTTCGACCGGATACAGGGAACCGCTGACCACGTAGTACCCGCGGCCCTCGCCCGGCCCGCCGGCCGCGGCATCAATAGCGGCGATCATCCCCGGTTCCAGGGGCTTTTCTTTGCCTGCCTCGCGCAATCGAGCGAGGTCTTGGGCTTCAAGGCGACTGATCAAACCCGGAATATCGCACATCTAAAACACCGTCCTGTTCGGTACATGGGAATGGTTGCGCCGTCGCCCCAGCCCTTGGTGCATGCCAAGAACAGTAAGGCCGGGCATGGCTCGTGGCAAGGGCCAATTGAAGACGGGTCCACTGAATGGACTCCGCTTGCTGACGCTCCCGCTTTCATGCTGCGTTCTTGGTTCCGTTGCCTACTGTTCAGTAACGGTGTGCAACATCGAGTGAGTGACTTCACCATGCAAAGCCCATTCGGGCGACAATGTCTCCTTTTCCTCTACCCGGCGCGGCTTCCTGGCCGCCGCACTGACCGGCGCGGCTCTGACCCTGGCCCCGGTTTCGTTCGCGGCAGCCGCTACCGGAACCAGCAAGAGCAAGACGATCACCGGCCATCTGGATCCGGGAGCAGCGGACTTCGTCTATTTGCCGATCGAGGTCCCGGCCGGCGTCAACAAGATCAGCGTTTCGTACACCTACAGCAAGCCCCAGGTGGCCTCCGGACTTCTCACGAACGCCTGCGACATTGGAATCTTCGATGAGAAGGGTACCGACCTCGCCGGGAAGGGATTCCGCGGCTGGTCCGGTGGTTTCCGCACCGAATTCAGCATCAGCGCCGGCGACACGACGCCGGGCTACCTGCCGGGGCCGATTGGGAAGGGCACGTGGAACGTTGTTCTTGGCCCGTACCAGGTGGCCGAGCAGGGCCTTGACTACACGGTGAACGTCACGCTTGAGTACGGACCCGACGTCGCCCCTTTCAAGCCCCAGTATCCGCCGCAGCAGATTGCCGGCCGCGGCGCAGGCTGGTACCGCGGGGACGCCCACCTGCACACCGTCTACTCGGACGGAAAGCGCACGCCCGAGGACGTCGCAGCCGGCGCCCGCGCCGCGCGCCTCGACTTCATGATCTCGACGGACCACAACACGCCGGCATCGCACGGCGTCTGGGGGCCGCTTGCCGGCAACGACCTGCTCATCCTCACGGGCGAGGAAGTCACCACGCGCAACGGCCACTACCTCGCGCTCGGCCTGGAGCCGGGCGAATGGATCGACTGGCGCTACCGTGCCCGCGACAAGGGGTTCGAGCAGGAAGCCCAGCGGATCCACGCCTCGGGCGGAATTGTTGTTCCGGCTCACCCGTACTGCCCGTATGTCGCCTGCCGCTGGAAGTTCGGCTATGACGACGCCGATGCGGTTGAGGTATGGACGGGCCCGTGGACCCTGGACGACGAGTCCTCCGTCAACACCTGGGATTCGATGCTCGCGCACTCCGTCCGTACCGGTGGCCGGTGGCTCCCGGCGATGGGCAACAGCGACGCCCACAGCGTCCCGCAGGTCATTGGCTTCCCGCACAACGTGGTCAACGCCGCAGCGTTGTCCCGCGATGCCCTGCTGGACGGCATCCGCAATGGCCGGAACTGGATCGCCGAGTCGGCTGACGTCTCGGTGGACTTCCAGGTCACGTCCGGCGGCAAGAGCGCGACCGTGGGCGAGCGGCTCAACGTCGCGGCAGGTGCCCCCGTCACGGTGACGGCGAAAATCGCCGGCGTGCCGAACGGCGTCGTACGCTTCATCACGGATGAAGGACAGACCCAGCAGGTCACGCTTCCCGCGTCGGGCCAGGGAACGAGCACCTGGGTCACCACCCCGCAGCTCGCGGCTTACGTGCGCGTTGAGGTCCGGCATCCGAAGATCGACGGAACATCCGGCAGCGGCACGGAGATGGGAACAGTCATCCCGCTCGGTCCCATGGCAGCGCTGACGAACCCGATCTTCCTCGGCGCCAGCTAGTCCGCAAAGGATCCCATTCCGTTGAGGGAGTCCCTGCCAGTACCCCTACCAGCAGGGACTCCCTCACGTCGGAATTCTCCTGTTGGATGGATAGTGCCAATCCTCCGTCCACCAACAGGAGAATAATGCTGACCGTCAATGCTTACGCAGCCCCGTCCGCAAGCGAAGCCCTCGTTCCGACCACCATTGAGCGCCGCGACGTCGGTGCCCACGACGTGCTCATCGAGATCAAGTACGCGGGCATCTGCCATTCAGACATCCACACAGTCCGCGGCGACTGGGGACCGCAGTCCTACCCGCTCGCCCCCGGCCACGAAATCGCCGGAATCGTCACCGAAATCGGCTCCGACGTGACCCGCCACAAGGTCGGCGACCGCGTCGGCGTCGGCTGCATGGTCAACTCCTGCCGCGAATGCGAGAACTGCCGCAAGGGCGAGGAGCAATACTGCCTGAAAGGCATGACCGGGACCTACGGCGCCGTTGACCGCGACGGCACCATCACCCAAGGCGGCTACTCAACCCACGTCGTCGTGACCGAGGACTTCGTGGTGCGGATCCCCGAAGGGATAGCGCTCGACGCCGCCGCTCCCCTGCTGTGCGCAGGCATCACCACCTATTCGCCTCTCCGGCATTGGGGTGCCGGACCGGGCAAGAAGGTCGGCGTGGTCGGACTCGGCGGGCTGGGCCACATGGCCGTCAAGCTCGCGCACGCCATGGGCGCCGAGGTGACGGTGCTGTCCCAGTCGCTCAAGAAGATGGAAGACGGCCTGCGTTTGGGCGCGGACCAGTACTTCGCCACGAGCGAGCCGGCCACCTTCGAAAAGCTCGCGCGGACCTTCGACCTGATCATCAACACCGTCAGCGCCCCGATCGATATCAGCTCCTACCTTCAGTTGCTGGCGCTCGACGGCGCGCTGGTGAACGTGGGCGCACCGGCGGAACCGCTGCCGGTCAACGCCTTCGCACTCATCGGGGGCCGGCGTTCGTTCGCCGGATCGGCGATCGGGGGCATCCGGGAGACCCAGGAAATGCTCGAGTTCTGCGCCGAACACGGGCTGGGGGCCGAGATCGAAGTCATCCCGGCCGAGAAGATCAACGACGCTTACGAGCGGGTCCTCGCCTCCGATGTGCGGTACCGCTTCGTCATTGATGCCTCCACGCTGGGCTAGGCGGGAAGGGCGGGCGTAATCTCTTGGCCGCGGGAGTCCGCAGCAACGATGATGTCCCCATGAAGGCAATGCGATGAACAAGAACCGGCTTGAGGCATTCAGCGACGGCGTCCTCGCGATCGTCATCACCATCATGGTGCTTGAGCTGCGGGTGCCCGCGGAGCCTAACTGGCATGCCTTGCTGAGCGTCTTTCCCACGTTCCTCAGCTATTTGCTCAGCTTCGTCTACGTGGGGATCTACTGGAACAACCACCACCACATGATCCATCTGGCGGATCGGGTCAACGGCCGAATTCTCTGGGCGAACCTGCACTTGCTGTTCTGGATATCCCTCTTCCCGTTCAGCACACGTTGGATGGATGAGTCGGGCTTCGCCGAGGTCCCGGTGCTGGCTTACGGCTTCAACCTGCTGTGCGCCGCCGTTGCCTACTACGTCCTGCAGCAGTCGTTGATCCGGCGCCAGGGCCGGCAGGGTGCGCTGGCCCAGGCGATCGGCCGGGACTGGAAGGGGAAGACGTCGCCGCTCATCTATGTGGCCGGCCTTGGCCTCTGCTTCCTCCATCCTTTGCTCGCCGTCGCCGCGTACACCGTCGTGGCCATGATCTGGCTGGTTCCGGACCGGCGCGTTGAACACTTCGTCACCCGTGCACACGAGGATCGGTCCGGGTAGGGGCAAGCCCGGTTATCCAGCGCCCACAAGGGCGATGCCAAGGCGCGAGAGCTCCCCCATGGTGGGATCGTTCGCTGGCGCATCGGTAATAAGGCCGGCGACGCTGGCGAAAGGCAACACCGAGTAGCGCGAAACGGCCCCGATCTTCTCGGCGCTCGCGAGGACGTACGTATCTGCCGCACGGGCGGCGAGAGCACGCTTCATGGCGGCTTCGTCGGCGTCGGCGGTGGTGAGTCCGTGGACGGGGTGGATTCCGGTGACACCGAGGAAGAACAACTCGGCGGAAACGGCCTGGGTGGCCTCGACCGCCGCAGCCCCGCAGGTCACGGCAGAGTGTTTGAACAAGCGGCCCCCGAGGAGGAACACCTCGATGAGGGGATGCTCGACAAGCGCCGAGGCGATGGTCGGACTGTGGGTAATCACAGTGCAGTCGAGCTCCGCCGGCAGCGCGTGGACCACCGCGAGGGTGCTGGTGCCGCCGTCGAGGATCACGGCGGAACCCGGCTGGATCATCGAAGCGGCGCAGGCAGCAATGCGCCCCTTGCTCTCCGGCTCGACCGTAGCGCGGGTGGCATAGTCGGCGATCGCAGGAGAAGCCGGCAGCGCACCGCCGTATACACGCTGGCAGAGCCCGGCCGCGGCAAGCTCGCGCAGATCGCGGCGCACGCTGTCTTCGGACAGGCCGAGTTCACGGGCGATGTCTTTGGCGATCACCTTGCCATCGGCCGCAAGCCGCGAGAGGAGAAATTGGTGCCGTTCGGCAGCAAGCATGCGCGTTCCTTCCTGATGTTGCACGATCATGCACTATTCTAGCGGGATGACTCCGAGAATCGATGCCCCTCCCACGACGTTGCGTCCTGGAATTGATGTCCCCGACCACCGCGGCCGCACCGGCCTCGACCAGGCAGGCCGGGGCCTCGACCGCAATCCCGCCGTGGTGGTGCGCGACGTCGAAGTGACTTCCGACGGTTGGCACGTGCTGCGTCGCACCACCTTCGACTACCGCCGCAGGGACGGCCGATGGGTCACCGAGCAACGCGAAAGTTACGACAGAGGGAACGGAGCAACGATTCTGTTGTACGACGCCGGCCGGGGCACGGTTCTGCTCACGCGGCAGTTCCGCTTTCCGGCCTATGTCAACGATCATCCGGACGGCATGCTGATCGAGGCTGCTGCCGGATTGCTGGACGACGACGATCCCGAAACGGCCATCCGGCGCGAGGCAAGCGAGGAACTCGGCGTCGACGTCGGAACGCCGCGGCACGTCTTCGACGCATACATGAGCCCCGGATCTGTCACCGAACGGCTGCACTTCTACGTCGCGCCCTACACCCCGGCGGACCAGACAGGCCCCGGCGGCGGAGTAGCCGCGGAGGGCGAGGACATCGAAACCATCGAGATTGCCTTCTCCGATGCCCTCGCCATGATCGACGACGGCCGCATCGTGGACGGAAAGTCGATCATGCTCCTTCAGTGGGCGGCCCTCAACCACCTCTGCGAAGTGCCATAAGCCACCCTCGGCGCGCCCCTCAAACCGCGCCGCTCAGACCCGGCGTGAGCGCCGTTCAAGCAGGAGCGTGTCGCGCCATTGGCCGGCAAGGGGCCCTGTGCTCATGCGTGCGATGCGTTCGCGACGGCCAACAATGGTGAATCCGTTGGCCTCGTGAAGGCGGATGCTGGCCTGGTTCTCGGGGAAAATGCTCGACTGGATGGTCCAGATGCCGTGCTCTTCGGTCGACGCAGCCAGCGTTTTCAACAGCAGGCCTCCAACTCCCCGTCCGCGCGCAGAACCGGCGACATAGACGGAGTGTTCGACGACGCCGGCATATGCCGGGCGCGCAGACACAGGGGAAACAGCAGTCCACCCCACCACGAGGCCGGATGCAACAGCGACGAATCGGTGATCGGGAAGGCGGCCCGCGTTGAACTGCTCCCAGTCCGGGGCTGCCGCTTCAAAGGTTGCCTGCCCGGTCTCGATACCCTCCGTGAAAATCGCACGGACCGCGGGCCAATCCTCGGGATTCATGGGCCGGATCAGGACGGCTCCGACTTCGCTGAACATTCACCCATTATGCACATGGATTAACGAGCCCTTGATTGAATCCCCCGACCTTGTTGCACTTGTCCCATGAGCAAAGAACAACTGATCATCATTGGATCCGGCCCCGCCGGTTACACCGCGGCAATCTATGCCGCCCGGGCGGGCCTGAGCCCCCTCGTCCTTGCTGGATCAGTCACCGCCGGCGGCGCGCTGATGAACACCACGGAGGTGGAAAACTTCCCCGGATTCCCCGCCGGAATCCAGGGACCCGAGCTCATGGATGGCCTGCAGGAACAAGCCGGGCGCTTCGGCGCGAAGATAGTGTTCGACGACGTCACTCAAGTCCAGCTGGCCGGGCACCTCAAGCGCGTGGTCACCGGCTCCGGCGACACCCACGAGGCACCGGCCGTAATCCTTGCGACCGGTTCCGCCTACAAAGAACTCGGCTTGCCCGAAGAGAAGAGGCTGAGCGGACACGGCGTTTCATGGTGCGCCACATGCGATGGCTTCTTCTTCCGCGAACAGGAAATCATCGTGGTGGGGGGCGGCGACTCCGCCATGGAAGAGGCGATGTTCCTGACCCGGTTCGCGAAGACCGTGACCGTCGTCGTCCGTAGGGAAGAGCTAAGGGCCTCCCGGATCATGGCCCAACGGGCCAAGGACAATCCGAAAATCCGCTTCGCATGGAACTCGGCGATCACGGCGATCCACGGCGACGCCAAGGTTACCGGGGTTACCCTGGCCGACACACGATCCGGTGAATCGCGTGAACATGCGGCTACGGGCATATTCGTGGCCATTGGACATGTCCCGCGGACGGACCTTGTCGCAGGACAGGTGGAACTCGACGCCGAGGGCTACATCAAGGTGGATTCCCCCACCACTGTTACCAACCTCTCCGGAGTTTTCGCTTGCGGCGACGCCGTGGACCACCGCTACCGCCAGGCCATTACGGCCGCCGGCACGGGTTGCGCCGCGGCCCTGGATGCCGAACGGTACCTCGCCGCACTCGATGACGCGGACAGCATCGCCACGGCATTGGTGGAAGAACCCACCCACGCCTGAGCCGCACCCAACTAACTAGCAGTAAGTGTCGTTTTGAGGGCTCAAAGCGACACTTACTGCCAGTCAGTTGGGCAAAGCGCGAGCTTATCAAGCTGCACCTAAAAGCTACTTTTCGGTATGCCTAACTTAACGGTATCCTCATCATGTCCGTATCCCCGCTGTTGAGGAAACCATGGCTGCCACGATTGTTGAGCGACCGGCGAGCAAACCCCGGTGGAAGTCCCGGCTGCTCCTGTTGGGGCCGGCTTTCGTGGCTGCGATCGCCTATGTCGATCCGGGCAACGTCGCCGCAAACCTCACCGCGGGAGCGAATTACGGCTACCTCCTCGTGTGGGTCCTGGTAGCGGCGAACATCATGGCGGTCCTGGTGCAGTACCAATCGGCGAAACTTGGATTGGCCACCGGGCACAGCCTTCCTGAGCTCCTGGGCAAACGCTTGGGAACCCACCGTCGCAGACTGTTCTGGGTCCAGGCGGAGGTGGTGGCCGGGGCTACCGACATGGCCGAAGTCATCGGCGGAGCCGTGGCCCTCAACCTCCTCTTCGGACTGCCACTTCTCATGGGCGGCATCATCATCGGAGTGGCTTCCATGTTGCTCCTGGCGCTCCAGTCGTCACGGGGCCAGAAGTCCTTTGAATACGCCATCATGATGCTCTTGGCCGTCATCGCCGTCGGTTTCGTGTCGGGTCTCTTCGTCAATCCCCCGGAGACCGGTGGCGTACTGGCGGGTCTGGTGCCGCGGTTCGAGGGCACGGACACTGTCCTGCTTGCCGCGAGCATGCTCGGCGCCACGGTCATGCCGCATGCGATCTACCTGCATTCAGCCCTGGCCCGCGACCGGCATGGTTTCTCGGAGGACCCCGCTGAACGGACGCGGCTCATCAAGATCACCCGTGTGGACGTCGTGGGGGCTTTGGTGCTTGCCGGGGTCGTGAACATCGCCATGCTCCTTTTGGCCGCGTCCAGCCTGCGGGGAGTCGAAGGAACCGACACGATCGCCGGCGCCCATGCCGCTGTGACATCTGCCCTTGGTCCGATCATCGGCGTGGCTTTCGGTATCGGTTTGCTTGCCTCAGGCCTCGCTTCAACGTCCGTCGGATGCTACGCCGGAGCAACGGTCATGGGCGGGCTCCTTAAGATCCGAATACCCCTGCTGCTCCGCCGGGTGGTTACGCTGGTCCCGGCGCTGGTCATTCTCGGCGCGGGCATCGAACCCACGCTGGCACTCGTGCTGAGCCAAGTCCTGCTGAGCTTCGGCATTCCTTTCGCCTTGATTCCGCTGATCCGGCTCACCGGCAAGCGCGAAGTCATGGGCATCCACACGGATTCCACGCCATTGAGGATTGCCGGGTGGACCAGCGCTGCACTGATCGTGGGACTCAATTGCGTCCTTATCGTCCTGACAGTCACGGGGAAGTCCTAGGCCCATGAGCAACCCCCAGGGCCTGGCCCGTCGGCTGGGTACCTTCGACGCGGTCGTGATCGGATTGGGCTCGATGATCGGCGCCGGCGTGTTCGCCGCCTTCACTCCTGCCGCTTCCGCCGCAGGATCAGGGTTGCTGATCGGGCTCGTCATCGCGTCGGCTGTGGCATTCTGCAACGCGACGTCCTCCGCCCAGCTCGCCGCCGCGTACCCGACGTCGGGCGGAAGCTACATTTACGGCCGTGAACGGCTGGGACCCTGGGCCGGATACCTGGCCGGTTGGGGATTCGTCATCGGCAAGACCGCCAGCGCGGCAGCCATGGCCATGACATTCGCCGCCTACGCCGCCCCTCCCGGGTGGGAACGTCCCGTGGCCATCGCCGCCGTCGTCGTCCTCGCCGCGGTGAACTATCACGGGGTGACCCGCACGGCTGGCCTGACCCGCATTCTGGTTCTCGCAGTGCTGGCGGCCCTCGCCGTCGGGGTGGCAGCGTGTTGGGGCGGCTCTGCCCCGTCTCCGGCCAACATCCCCGGGGACGGACTGCTTGCGCACGGCTGGTACGGGATCCTCCAATCCGCAGGGTTGCTGTTCTTCGCCTTCGCAGGCTACGCGAGGATCGCCACGATGGGAGAGGAAGTCCGGGACCCCCGCCGGGCGATTCCGCGTGCCATCGGGATCGCCTTGGGCATCGCCGTCGTCATTTACGCCATCATCGCCGTGACTCTCCTTGCCGCGCTCGGCCCGGACGGTGTGGCTGCCACCCCGACGCCGCTCGCTGCCGCGGTCGGAGCCTGGGCCGTCCCGGCGGTCCGCGCGGGAGCCGCCGTCGCCTCCCTCGGTGCACTGTTGGCCCTCATCGCGGGCTTGGGCCGGACCACCCTGGCAATGGCCAGGCACCACGACCTGCCGCACTGGCTCGCCGCCGTCCACCCCCGGTACCGTGTCCCGCACCGGGCCGAGGTCACTCTCGCCGTCGTGATCTGCGTGATCGTCGCGTTCGCCGACTTGCGCGGCGCGATCGGTTTCTCCTCGTTCGGCGTCCTCATCTACTACCTGGTCGCCAATATTGCGGCGTATACCCAACCGGCCGAAGACCGCCGATACCCCAAAGCGCTCCAGGTGTTCGGAGCCCTGGCCTGTGTGGTCCTCGTGAGCACGCTCCCGCCGCTATCGGCGGCCCTGGGCGTCCTCATGTTCGCGGCAGGCATCCTCCTGCGCGTCGTAAGGCTCAAGCGATAGCGTCATGGGTTGGCGCAGGGGCAGCAGGACGCTCATTCGGCGGCATTCGCCGCGACGTCCGCCCGGCCAGCACAATGACTACCAGCGCCAAGACCGTGAGTCCGGCGCAAGCCGCGAAGATGCCCTGGTAGCCGAGCGCCGTCGTCGATCCCAAAGCAATGATGGGGCCCGAGACGATAGCGCCGACGCGCCGCGTGTTGGTGTAGAGCCCCGAAGCCAGGCCGGGACGGGGAATCAGCCGCTGGAACAACGTCAACCCCACGCCCGCCACAATCCCGAAGAACCAGGCATTCAGGACCTGGAGCGCAATCAGGGTGGCAGGGTTGGAGACATAGGCCATGCCCGCGTAGTACGCGATCCCGGCCACGCATCCGGAGGCGATGAGCGCCCGGCTGGAGTAGCGGCGCGCCAGCCGCCCGATGAGGAAGAGCGCAGGTATCTCAAGCGCGGCCGACACGCCAAGCGCGATGCCCGCCCAGATGACATCCACACCGAGCCCTTGGGTCACGAACAGGCTCATGATGGACACAGCGGCGCTGTTGGTGGCCTGCAAGGCGACAAAGGCGAAGACGACGGCGGCGACCCCGAATTTCGAGAACGGGTGCCCATCCTCTTCGGCATGGGCCTTGGGACGATTCTCGTCGGAGGCAGCGCGCCGTCGGGAAATCATGGCAGCAGTCGTGGCGACGTTGAGGACGGCCACCACACCAAGCGCGAGCAGGATGGCCCGATTGCCCAGCGTGCCCATGATGAATGTCGCGAGGGGCGGTCCCGCGACCCAGGCGAAAGAGACAATCGCGCGGGTGTTCATCACGTCGCTCATTCCGGCGCCTGAGTGCCTGAGGTGGGCGAACAAGAGCGAGCTTCCGACCCCTGCCGGGCCGCCAAGGACTATCAAGCCCACGACGGCGAGCGGCAGCGAAGTGCTCACGGCCAGGAGGGTGGACAGCGCCAGGGTCAGGACGCCACAGGCCAGCATGGGGCGCAAGTAGTCGTTTGCACGGTCGGCATACGCCGGCACAAGAAGGGAAGCTACGAAGCCGCTGGCATTGTAGACCGCGAGGACCCACCCCACCTCGGCCGGGGTGGCATTGAAGAGCGCCACCAGCAGGAGTGCCAGCGCGGGGTTGAGAAACGCGAACTGGAACCCCCACAACAGCGCCGCAGACGGGACGAGCAATCGCTTCATGCTTCCATTCGGGTTATCCACGCCCTCAACCCTAGAAGCCTTCCCGGCCGTAAGGGAGGCCCTGCCGGTACCTGTATCGGCAGGTCTTCCGGCTGGTCAAGACGGATTTTGGCCGCGGGCCCGAGAGGATCCGGCCGGCGGCGGGGCTCTGACAAAACCCGAATCAGGGGTGGACGGCGGAGGTCGCACAGAGCAGGATTGAGCCATGAGCATCCATGAGGCACTTCTGAAGCAGGCCAGCGTAACCGCCACGGAAGCCACGCTCGTGGCGAAGTTCGAGATCGAGGGCAACATCCCTGGTTCCGGCGCCTATGTCGTAGGCCTGGTCGCGGCGACTCCGGACTATTCCTCTCAGCGAAGACTGGGTATCGAGTTCATGAACGGGGAGGCGATCGCCTTCTTCTCCTTTAACCACGACCAAAGCGCCGAAGAGAACTACGACCTGAAGGGTGTTGAGCACTCGGGGAACACTATTACCGGCCATTTCCCCCTCTCGGCGATCAACGGCCTTGGCAAGGGACATGTGATGACGGCCTTCAGTGAAGCCGACGGCCGTGAGTTCCAGTCCGGCGTCACCGTCGAAGAGTCGCTCTAGGACCGCGCGCCCAAATCCATGACCGATTCGCCCTTGCGTGTCATGTGACACATGCGCGCGAAGGAATAGTGCCTGCCGGGTTACCGTTGATGCGAGTAGTTCAAAACAACGACGGCAGGAGAATCCGTGGACTTCACCCCCGAATCCGGCACCATCACTATGTTCTCGACCACTTGGTGCGGTTATTGCAACCGCCTGAAGAAGCAGCTGGACGCCAAGGGCATCGGCTACAACGAGATCAACATCGAAGAGGTTGAGGGCACTGCCGAACTCGTGGAGAAGCTGAACGGCGGGAACCAGACCGTCCCCACGGTCCTCTTCCCGGACGGAACCGCGGCCACCAACCCGTCCGCAGCCGAGGTCGAAGCGCGCCTCGCCGCCTGAACCTCCAGAGCTGGGTTATCCGGGCTGAGTTATCCCGGTGGTGCGGCTGGTTCCAGGCGCACCACCACGGACTTGGACGCAGGAGTGTTGCTGCCCTCGGCGGTCGAATCCAGCGGTACAAGGACGTTCGCCTCCGGGTAATAGGCAGTCACGCAACCGCGGGCCGTGGGGTACGCGATCAACCGCAGCTGGCGCAGGACCCTGTCCACGCCGTCGTCGGCTTCGCTGTGGACGTCCACATAGCCGCCGTCGGCAAGGCCCAGGTCAGCGAGGTCGTCGCTGTGCGCAAAGAGCACCATGCGGCCCTTCTTCACGCCGCGGTAGCGGTCGTTCATGCTGTAGGTGGTCGTGTTGAACTGATCGTGGGAGCGCACCGTCTGGAGCAGCAGGCGCCCCTCCGGGACATGGATGGTCTCAAGGTCGTTGACAGTGAACATCGCTTTCCCGGTGGCGGTGGGAAACTTCCGCTCGTCCCGGGGGCCGTGGGGCAGGACGAAACCGTCACGGCTCCGGGCTTTCTTATTGAAGTCCTCGAAGCCAGGCACCACGTGGGAGATGTGTTCGCGCACTGAGTCGTAGTTCGCTTCGAAACTTCGCCAGTCCACAGGGACTTTGTCGCCGAGTACCGTGGCGGCCATGCGGCATACGATCGCCACTTCGGACAAGACTTTGTCCGAAATCGGCTCCAGCCTTCCCGCCGAGCGGTGAACCGCGCAGACGGTGTCCTCGACGGTGACGAACTGCTCTCCGCCGGCCTGGCGGTCTATTTCCGTACGGCCCATGGTCGGCAGGATCATCGCTTGTTCTCCCACCACGGCGTGGGAACGGTTGAGCTTCGTAGAAATCTGGACGGAAAGCCGGGTCTTGCGGACGGCGGCCTCAGCCGCAGTGGTGTCAGACATTGCGTGCACGAGGTTTCCACCGAGCGCTACGAGCACCTTGATCCTGCCGTCCCGCATGCCGCGGATGCTGTCCACGGAATCGACGCCGGGGTGCCGCGGCGGGTCGAAGCCGAATTCCTGCTGCAGGGCGTTGAGGAACGGTTCGGGCATCTTCTCCCAAATGCCCATGGTGCGGTCGCCCTGGACGTTGCTGTGCCCACGGATCGGCGACGGTCCGGCGCCGGGTTTGCCGATGTTTCCACGGAGCAACAGCAGGTTGACGATCTCCTTGATGGTGGACACGGCCTTCTTGTGCTGGGTCAGGCCCATCGCCCAGGTGATGATGACTTTCTCCGCACGCAGGTAGCGGGATGCGAGCTCGTCGATTTCCTCGGTCCTCAGGCCCGTCGCGGCAAGGACGTCCTTCTCGTCCAGCTCGTCGATGTGGGCTTGGAACTCTTCGAGTCCTTGGCAGTGCTCCTCGATGAACGCATGATCGAGTACCGCCCCCGGCGCTGCCTTCTCCGCGTCCAGAACCCGCTTGGAGACTGCCTGAAGCAACGCCATGTCTCCTGCGAGGCGGATCTGCAGGAACTGGTCCGCCAAGTCCGTTCCTTTGCCCACCAGCCCACGGGGACGTTGCGGGTTCTTGAAGTTGATGAGTCCGGCTTCGGGGAGCGGGTTCACCGCCGCAATGCTGGCACCGGCGAGCTTTGCCTCCTCCAACGCGGTGAGCATCCGGGGGTGGCAGGTCCCCGGGTTTTGGCCCATGATGATGATCAAATCCGCCTTGGCGAAGTCCGTGTAGCTGACGGCGGACTTTCCGACGCCGAGCGTCTCACCGAGGGCAAGCCCCGTGGACTCGTGGCACATGTTCGAGCAATCGGGCAGGTTGTTGGTTCCGAACGCCCGGACGAAGAGCTGGTAGACGAACGCGGCCTCGTTGCTCGTCCGTCCGCTCGTGTAAAAGGTCGCCTCGTCAGGCGATTCCAGGGCGTTCAGCTCACGGGCCACAATCCGGAACGCATTGTCCCAACTGATGGGACGGTAGTGGCTGGAACCCGCGGGTTTGTAGACGGGTTCAACGAGCCTGCCCTGCTGTCCCAGCCAGTATTCCGAGCGCTGGGCGAGGGATTCGACGTCGTTCTCGTCCCAGAAACCGGACGGAACCTTGAGCGGATCAGCCTCCCACCCGACGGCCTTCGCACCGTTCTCACAGAACTCGGCCAGCTTCCGCTCGGGAGGATCCGGCCAGGCGCAACTCATGCAGTCGAAGCCGTCCTTCTGGTTCATTGCCAGCAAGGACTTCCAGGTGCGGGACGGCCCCATCTGGCTCACCGCACGCGGCAAGGAGTCCACCAGGCTGGGCAAACCCGCGGCGGATCGCTTCGGCGGTCCAACGGTGAGGTCCGCGTCGGAATCGTGGACAACCGATGGCTTCTTGTCCATTGTTCTACCTCGGTCCACTTGCTTGTGGCCTCAAGCGTAGTCCTGGCGGTATTCGTCTACAACGGCGTGCTGGTGCTCGTCACGGGGAGCAGGCTCTGGAAATCGCCGTCGACGAGTTCGGCATATTCCGCGTAAGCCGCGACGACGGCGTCCTCCACCGTGGGTACGTCCAGCTGCGGCAAGAGGTCGTTGGCCGCCCCGGCAGTGGCTGGGTCCCACTCGAGTCCGAGGGCGCCATAGCTGGCAGTGAGGACTTCGCGGATGGGCGCCGAGTTCTCGACGACGATCACCGAACTGAACAGCCACCCCCCGGAGACAACCCTCTGGGCGGTCCCGACCAGCTTGATCTGGTGCGTTGGAAAATCGGGGTCCAGGCCGTGGACGCTGAACTCGCCCGGGCAGTACTCCCCGGGGATCTCCCCGACGGCGGCCTGCACCCCGACGCGGCGGAGCGCACCAGCGAGTAGCTCGCCAAAGAAGGAGAATCGGGCCTTCGCCCCGGCAATCGCGTCGGCGTGAGGCTCCACATGATCGATCACCAGGGTGCCCCGGTGGTAGGCCGCGGCACGCCCGCCCGCCTTGCGGATCAGGGGTTCGAAACCCAGGTTCCGGCAGGCCTCGGACGCGCCCTGGAATCCCGGCAGCTTGGCATCGCGTTGCCCGAACGCCACCGTAGGCCGGGGCCTGTACATTCGGAGCGTCGGGCCGAGCAGCCCTCTGCGGGCACGGTTGAGGAGTTCGATCCCGAAGTCCAGGTCATCGGCGACTCCGAGGGATTCTTCCTGGCGCACTACCGTCAGCGTGCGCTGTGTCCGGGCGAGGTCCTCAACCATCAGCTCTTCCTCAGCGTGAGGATCTGCTCCGCGCGGCCGAAAGGGCCACTGATGTCGTGAAGCACGGTGGATGTGAGGCCGATGCCGTCGTTTCCGAAGGAGACCATATTGTCCAGGCCCAGCCATTCGCCCGCAGGTTCGCGGTACATGTGGATCTGCAGGTCAAGGTTGGGGAAGATGTAGCTGTTCTTTCCGGGTGAAACGCGCGCGGCAATACCGTTGGCTGTGTCCACGAGTCCGACCAGCCGCGCGAGATCGCGGCTGTCCGCAGCATCGGTGAGCGGATGCTCCGTGCGGATCCAGACTTTGCCGGAGCCTGCCCGGTGTCCTTCCGCTATCCGCATTTCGAGGGACCGGATGTAGCCACCCGGCCATACGCTCGCGCCGTCCCACGGCTTGCATTCGTCCGGGGCCGGCATTTCAACGTCTTCTATGGCGGCGACGGCACTCGTGTCGCTGGTCGCCATGCGCCAGGCGGTGGCACGGATAGCCACGCGTCCTGCCGCCGAGAGTTCCGCCTGGATCAATTCAATCGTCCTGCCGGGGCGGACCGTGGCCGTGGTGATGTCGAATTCGCCGCCGGGGATCAATCCGAGGATTTCGTAGCTGAGGCGGGCCATCCGGACGTCGTCGCGCGGCTCGTGGCGGAGCAGGGCATCAGCCAGGATGCCCGATGCAGGCGCCATGTGCTGCTCGTGCGGATTCCACGCCCCCTGGGCGTGGATGGTTGAGCGGAAGCGCCCATTCCCGAGCGATTCGTAGTAGAAGTCGCCTTCCGCAAGGTCCGGAAGCTCAATACTCAACGCCTGCCCTTTCGCCGGTCCGGTAATGGAACTCAGACCACTGTATCTTCTGGCGCCACAGCCGTCCGACGCCGACGCCGCATGACCAGGCAGACCGCCAATCCGGCAAGGATGAGGAACAGGAGCACGGCGGCAAATGGGGAGGCCGCCATGACGGCGAGCCACGCATCTATCGCCGCGAGGCCGATGGTCGCGTAGACGAGGGCCCAGATACCGGAGCCTACTATCGCCGCAGGGAGATACCGGCTGAGTGGCATTCTCGCAGCCCCCGCGGCCAGGTTCACGGCGGTTTGGAGTCCGATAGTCAGGAAGGTCAGCACGACCGCGTAGGGACCAAAGCGCTGAATCAGGGCCTGCGCTTTGCTTGCTTTGGGGCGATGCAAGGCGCGTGCGAACCGCGTGCGTTCCATTCCGGCCGCTGCGCCGCGGCCGATCCAGTATGTCGCGTTGACCCGGACCATCACGACGGCGAAGAGCGCCGCAAGCGCCACTTCAAAGGGCAGGTCGAGGATCTGGTCCACGCGCGCCCTCCCCGGTCTCCTTCACAGCTAAGTCTTACCTTAGCTCATGAGGAAACACGGCCGGCCGGGCGGCTACGAGCTCACGCCTGTGCGATCGATCGTGAAATCACCACCCGGATACAGGATGGTCTCGTGGCCATCGTCAAAACGGACGAAATACGGCGGCGCACCATTTGCACCGCGGACTTCGATGATCTCGCCGTGCCGGTCGGACGCCCCGACCGTCCTGCCATGAATGATGATCCGATCTCCCTGGGCTGCTTCCACAGGAACCACCTCCCAGCATTCAGATTACGAGTGTTGGGCCGTCGTGGGAACAGGGTGCCGGCGGTCCACCCAGCCGGCTGAGCGGTGGCACGTCCCAGCTCCTAAATTGTCAGCCCTCTCCCGTACGTTCGACGAAATGGTCGCCGAACCGGTCGCCATGCGCCCAAGTCGCCCAACCGCCTAAGAAGCCCAACCGCCTAAGAAGAGGACAGCCAGTGCGAAGCCAAGAACTGAAACCGGAACAGACCACGACGGCGGCGGAAGCCGCGGCGTCGTTCGCTGCTCCCCCGGCGCGCACCTCCATGCCGGACTGGTACCCCGAGCTGCTTGCCAGTGTCTCCAAGGAAGTCGGCACGGGACGTTCACGGGCCATTTCCGCGGCGAACAAGGCGCTGCTTGCTTCCTATTGGTCCATCGGCAGGCAATTGGCGCAGCGGGAATCGGAGCAAGGCTGGGGCTCGAAAGTCGTCACCCGCCTGTCGGCAGACATACAAACCCGGTTTCCTGGATCCAAGGGATTCTCGCCAAGGAACCTCCGCTACATGAAGACTTTCGCCCAGGCTTGGCCGGAGTTCCCAATGTTGCAAGTGCCGCTTGCAACATTGCCCTGGTACCACCAGATCGCGCTGCTTGAGAAGCTCGACGACGCCGCGACCCGCCTCTGGTACGCGGCTGCCGCCGTCGAACACGGATGGTCGCGCAACGTCCTTGCCCATCAGATCGAAACGCGCCTCCATGAGCGCTCCGGGCAAGCAATAACCAACTTCAGCACCACCATGATGCCGGCGGACTCGGACCTTGCCCAACAAGCCACCAGGGACCCGTATGTGTTCGACTTCGTCGCCATGACAGACCGCCGCAACGAGCGGGAACTGGAGCTTCAACTCGTCCAACATGTGGAGAAGTTCCTCCTGGAACTGGGCCAAGGCTTCGCCTTTGTCGGCGAGCAGGTCCGGCTGGAAATCAACGGCGATGAGTTCTTCGCCGATCTCCTCTTCTATCACTTGAAGCTCCGCTGCTATGTAGTGATCGAGCTTAAGGCGGTGAAGTTCGAGCCCGGGTTTGTCGGCCAGCTAGGCATGTACATGTCGGCCGTGGACGATCTCCTGGCGCATCCCGATGACAAGCCAACCATCGGCCTCCTGCTCTGCAAGGAGAAGAACAACGTGGTGGCCGAGTACGCCTTGCGGGGAATCAACCTGCCCATCGGTGTCTCGGAATGGCAGAGCAAAATCATCGAATCGCTGCCGGAGGAACTCGCCTCGAGCCTTCCAAGCATTGAACTCCTCGAGGCCGAACTGGCCGATGAACGGGCGAACGCCGCGTCCAAGGGACGCGCGCCTGCCGTGGAAGCTGAACCCAATCCGTGAACAGTGGCCCCGGCGCTGGGGCAACAAGCTCAAGCTACTGGCGGTTCAAGGGACTGGCGGTTCAAGCGACTGGCGAGGGGAACTGCAGCTCAGGCCGTCGCTTGGCAACGTCGTTGAGAACGGTGGAGACCGCTTCCCTGACCACCTCCGCCTCGGCGCCCATTTCCCGAGCGGCGTCCAGCGCCACGGTGGCGTGGCTCACAAACGCTTCCCAGTCGCCTCCACCGCCACGGAGCGCCCGCAGGGGCGACATCAGGGCAGCGCGGCATAGCCACTCGTCATGCTCCCGCACCCATCGATCCATCACGCTTCCAGCCCGCGCCTTGGCTTGCCCTTCCAGTCCGGCGATCAAAGGTCCGATCACGTCCACCGCGAGCGGATCTACGAGTTCACGCAGCCTTCCCTCGCGGACAAAACCCTCAAGGCGCGTCAGATCGGTATTCGTCAGCAGATGGACCTTGGACTGCAGAAGGACGATTGCCGCGAGCCGGCGTTCGAAAACGGGAACCTCCCACAATTCCGAACTCAAGGCAGTGACCTCGTCATGCTCGAGTCCCGGGTGGCGGCGGAGGGCATCGCGGACTGTCCCACGGATAGCACCGATCGAGGACCCGTAATGCTGGAGCCCGTTTCCCAGCCGGGCCTGGGCCTGCTCTGCACGGATCCACGAGCCTTCACGGCGCAAGGCCTCATCGATGAACTCGCCGGCGTCACTCATGCGAACATTCTTTCGCAATACTGTCCGTTCAGACGTACTCGCCGAACCAGGCCAACATGTCCCGCCAGGCGGCTGTCGCCTGCGTTTCGTTGTACCGCTCGCTGGTGTCGTTGTGGAAGGCATGGTCGACGCCGGGATAGACGGTGAGCTGGTGGCGGACGTCGGTGGCTGCGAGCGCATCCCGAAGTGCCGGCATTGCGCCGGTGATGCGCTGGTCGAGTTCGGCATAGACGCCCAAGACGGCAGGTTTGATGGATGGGACTTTATCCAGGTCGGGCGCCGGTCCGTAGAAGGCCGCTGTGGCTTTCAACCTGGGTATCTCGGTGGCGGATTGCCAGGTGATGCCGCCGCCAAAACAATAGCCGTTCATGGCGATCCGCTCGCCGTCCACGAATTCCAGTGATCGGAGGTAATCGAAGGCCGCGGAAAAGTCGGAAACATGGCGCTCAGCTCCCGCCCGTGTCAGCGCCCCGGGCACGGCGTCGGGATCCATGCCCGGTGTGCCTCCCTCCCGGCTCAGGAGATCCGGCGCCAAAGCAACGTACCCGGCCTTGGCGAAACGGCGGGCCACGTCCTGGATGTGCGGGGTCAGTCCGCGGTTCTCGTGGCAGACAAGGACCGCGGGTCCCGCACCGGCCCCGTCGGTCCTCGCAAGGTAGGCGCTGATCCCGGTTCCGCCGGAGGGGAACCGGACGGTGGCCGTCACGAGGCCGAACGCGCCCTCAGGTACGGAAAGCGGGCTCTTCGCCCCCGGTACTGGCCCGGAAGCCGCCGTCGTTGCGGGCCGGGCGGCCGAGGCCTCGGGGCTTGGCATGGGATCGGTGCTTAGCGGAACCTCATCCGGAGTGCATCCGAGCTGCAGCATCGTCGAGGAGGCGGCAGCCATGCTCCCGGTGATAAATGCGAGCCGGCGAATGAAGGCTCGCTGCGACATGTCTCCCGAGCGGTAGTCGTCGAAGAATTCCTCGACCAGGTACTTTTCAAATTTCCCGAGCTGGATCATGGAAGGCCTCCTGAGTCTGCCGCATATCCTCCTCCCAAGACCGTTACCGGGCAAGGGCGCCCTGGATGATGGGCGTAGCCGCCAAGCAATGAGACACTCGGTTCCATGCGTGAATTCGTGGTTCTCGGCACCGCCTCCCAGGTCCCGACCAGGACCCGCAACCACAACGGATACGTGCTCCTTTGGGACGGCGAGGGCCTGCTCTTCGATCCTGGCGAAGGTACCCAGAGGCAGATGATCCAAGCCGGCGTCTCGGCCAGCCAGATCACGCGGATCTGTGTTACCCATGTCCACGGCGACCATTGCTTCGGGCTGCCGGGCGTGCTTTCGCGCATGGCCCTGGACCGGGTGGAGCATCCGATCCACCTGCACTATCCTGCGTCCGGTGAGGACATGATCCGCGCCCTCGTCGCTGTCGCGTCGCCCGGCGTCGACCTTCGGCTTCATCCGCACGGTGGTCCCGGTCCCATCGCCGAAGGGGTGGAGGTGCGCCCGTTGCTCCATCGGATCGAGACCTACGGCTATAGGGTTGTGGAGCCCGAAGGCCGCAGCCTTCTGCCGGAGCGGCTTGCGGCGGCCGGGATTACCGGATCCGATATCAGCCTCCTGCAGCGGGACGGGAGACTGGGCGGTGTGCGCTTGGAAGACGTGAGCGTGCCGAGGCCAGCACAGAGCTTCGCCTTCGTGATGGACACGGCGCCGTGTGACGGCGCTGGGGAACTCGCCAACGGCGTGGACCTTCTTGTGGCTGAGTCCACTTTCAGCGACGACGACGGCGACCTCGCCGCGCAGTACCGCCACCTCACCGCCGGGCAGGCGGGGGCATTGGCTGCCACCGCCGAAGCGGGCATGCTCATCCTGACCCATTTCTCGTCGCGCTATCCCGACGTCGGACTGCTCGCGGAGCAAGCCCGGGCGCGGTCCGGCGCGGCCTCCGTCATGGCCGCGAACGACCTGGACCGTGTTCCCTTCCCGAAACGGCAGCGGTGGTTGTAGGCTTGTCATCCATTCAGCTCTGGGGGCCGAAATGACAAACGAAATACGGCCGCTGGATCAGTTCGGCTTTTTTGGCGGCCTGGTCGAGGCCGTACCGGACGCCTTGCTGGTGATCGACGCAGACGGTCAGGTCACGTTCGGCAATGCCTATTCAGAGCAGCTCTTCGGTTATTCGCGTAGCGAACTGCTGGGCAAGCATTATGAGGTGCTGCTTCCGGCGCGGTTCGAGGGCCAAGGCGGCGCCATCCGGGACCTCTTTGCCCGTGATCCGGGAATACGCCGGGCCGGGACTGACCTGAAACTGTTCGGCCGCCACCGCGACGGCGCCGAGTTTCCCATTGAGGTCAGCTTTGCTCCCCTCGGCGTCGGACCGGCCATGCAGCTCGTTGCCTCTATCCGCGAAGTAAGTGACCGCGTCCGCGTTGATGCCGAACTCCGCGATGCCCTCTCCCTTCTCAGCGCTACCCTTGAGTCCACGGCCGATGGCATCCTGGTTGTCGCGGCGGACGGGACTATCGCGGGGGCGAACGAGCGCTTTGCCGAGTTGTGGGGCATCCCCGCGGATCTCCTGGAGTCGCACGACGACGGCCGGCTGTTGGCTTTCGTCCTCGACCAGCTCACGGATCCCGACGGGTTCATAGGCAAGGTCCAGGAACTGTACGCCGATCCGGGGGCGGAGAGCCTGGACATGTTGGAATTCCGTGACGGGCGGACGTTTGAACGGTATTCCCGGCCCCAACAGGTCGGGGATGAGATCGTGGGACGGGTCTGGAGTTTCCGCGACGTCACTTCCCGTCAGCGCGCACAGGACCAGGCGCGGGAGGCACTCGCCCAAGTGGAGGGCCTGGCCGCAATTGTTGAGTCTTCGGCCGACGCGATCATCGGCATGACCCCCGCGGGCGTCATCACCAGCTGGAACCCTGGGGCGGAGAAACTGTACGGATACACTGCCGCTGAAGCGACCGGGCAGAACGTACAGCTCCTCATTCCGGACTACCTCCAAGCCGAGGACGAGGTGTTCACCGCCGTCCAGAATGGTGGCCAGGCCCGTAGCTTCGAGACGGACCGGATGCGCAAGGACGGGTCCATCGTGCCTGTGTCCCTCACGGTCTCCCCGATCCGCGGCGACCACGGAGTCACCGGAATTGCGAGCATCGGGCAGGACATTACCGCCCGGCGTGCCGCCGAAGCGGACCTGTTGGCAGCCAGGGAGGCCGCCCTGGAATCGAGCAGGTTGAAGTCCGAGTTCCTCGCGACGATGAGCCATGAGATCCGCACCCCCATGAACGGGGTCATCGGCTTGACAACGCTGTTGTTGGACACGCCGCTGGATGAAACGCAACGCAAGTACGCCGAAGGGGTCCAGACCGCTGCCGGAGCTCTATTGACCCTGATTAACGACATCCTGGACTTCTCGAAGTTGGAAGCGGGGAAGATCGACCTGGACATCACGCCCTTCGATCCGCAGGACGTGATGGAGGAAGTGGCGTCTCTCCTGGCCGAAGCAGCCCAGGGCAAAGGCTTGGAACTCATCACGTACTGCCACCCCGATGTTCCCGCGCAATTGGCCGGTGATGCCGGCCGGATCCGGCAGATCCTGTTGAACCTGGCTTCGAACGCCGTAAAATTCACCGCGTCCGGTGAAGTTGCCATCCGGGTAACCATCGCAGACAAAGACGCAAGAACAGCGCTTGTTCGATTCGAAGTCAGCGATACCGGCATTGGTATCGACGCCGCGGATCACTTGCGCTTGTTCGATTCGTTCTCCCAAGCAGATGCATCCACCACGCGTCGGTACGGTGGAACCGGGCTGGGGTTGGCCATCTGCCGGCGCCTGACGGAAGTGATGGGCGGGGACATCGGCTTGACCAGTACCCCTGGTGAGGGAAGCACGTTCTGGTTCTCCCTCCGATTGCCGCTCGCCAAGGAACCCGGGCGGGTTCCCGCCCGCACTGTCCCTGGCCCACTGGCGGGTCTGCGCGTTTTGGTGGTCGACGATAATGCCACCAACAGGTTGGTGTTGGAATCGCAATTGAACACATGGGGGCTGCGACCGGACCCGGTTGCCGACGCGCGTACGGCGCTCGACCGGTCACGGAAGGCAGCCGCCGCAGGGAAACCCTTCGACATTGCCGTGCTCGACATGTGCATGCCGGACATGGACGGCCTCGAGCTTGCCCACGAGCTCTCGAAGGACCCAGGCTTGCGGGGCATCCGCCTTATGATGCTGACCTCCGCGTCCCAGGTATCCAAGCCCGATATGGCCGGCGCGGGAATCAGCGAATGGCTCACGAAACCCGTACGCGGTTCGGAACTCTACGACCGCCTGGTGCGGCTGGCAGCGGGCAATGCGGCGACCGGACCGGCGTCCGCACTTGCACGGCCACCGAGGCCGGACAGGCCCTCCAAAGGTAGGATCCTCGTGGTGGAGGACAACGCGGTGAACCAGCTCGTCGCCTGCGAAATGGTTGCCAAGCTGGGCTACGAAGCCGAGGTCGCTGCCGATGGCGCCGAGGCCGTCTCCGCCATCGCCGCCCGCTCCTATGCGGCTGTGCTCATGGATTGCCACATGCCCGTCATGGACGGCTTCGAGGCCACCAGGAGCATCCGGGTGCAGGAGAACGGCTCTGTCCGCCTGCCCATCATCGCCATGACCGCAGGAGCCCAGGACGAAGACCGCGAGCGCTGCCTCGCAGCCGGCATGGATGATTACCTCAGCAAACCAGTCGATCTGGCCGGCCTGGAAGAAGCCCTCAATCGCTGGGTTCCCCGTGCGGTCCCTTCATCGGGCATTTGATCACGGGGTGCTTACGTAGGATTCTCCGCGTGTTCGGCGGCCCGTGCCTGGAAAACGAGTAGGCGGCACTCGTGCCTACGGGCCGGGAAAGATGTTGAATTAATACAGGAACACATCCGCGGCTTGAAACAGACCAGCCGGCCCTCCGGGACCGGCGCTGGACGGGGCCGACGGCGGGAGTGCCCCTGGAGCCCGGGGCTCGGGGCGCTCTACCCCAGACGCCGCCGGCCCCCCGGGTGCCCAAGGGAACGCCCTTCGCCACATCGGGTTTGTGCGCCGTCTGTTCTTTTTCCGTGCCGGCCGGAGCACAATTGAGAAATGTTGGACCGTGGGCGGTGCGGCATGAAAACCTCTCCCGCTGTCCCGGCCCTCCTTTCATCAGCCTGTTGTGAAAGGACACCGAGATGTTCCAGCCAAGCAAACGACTCACAGCGTTGGGTTCTGCACTCGTGCTGTTTCTGGCAATGTCCGCGGTGGCGTCGTGTTCCGGGCCAAGCGGTACGCCTTCCCCGGCCACGTCGAACGGGCCCCTGACAGGGCCGACGTCGGGATCTGCCCCGCCGACTGCTACCCCGACGGCGACCACGGACGCCGCAGAGTTCTGCGGGGCCGGGTCCGCCATCCACTACGACCGCTCGGCCTTCCAGCCGGCGCCGAGGATTGACAACAAGTGGTTTCCACTGAAGCCCGGCATGCAGTACACGACCAAGGGCATGGTGAAGAGTGCCGACGGCACCACCGAGCGCACGGTGGTCCACTCAGTGACCGGACTGACAAAAGTGATTGACGGCGTGAAGACCCTCGTGATGTGGGACCGTGACTACTACGACGGGCAGCTCGTGGAATCCGAGCTGGCCTTCTTTGCCCAGACGGAAAAGGGAGCTGTCTGGCTCTTCGGGGAGTATCCGGAAGAGTACGAGAACGGCACTTTCACCGGCGCGCCCCGCACTTTCATTCACGGCATTTCCAAGGCCCAGGCAGGGATCGCCATGCAGGATCAGCCGGTGACCGGTACCCCGGGGTACGTCCAAGCCCACGCACCCGATGTGGGCTTCCTGGATTGTGGAACTGTCTTCAAGCAGCATGAGCGGGTATGCGTACCGGCCGCGTGCTACGACGATGTGTTGACCGTTGATGAGTACAATCCGCTGGAACCGTCCGTTGGCCACCAGCAAAAACTCTATTCAGCGGGCACGGGGCTGGTGAAAGTGACAGCGGTTGGCGGCGCGGACCAGGAGTCGTTGGACCTCATCAAAGCGGAGGCGCTCGCGGACTCCGCCCTGACTGAGATCAATCGGCAGGCGTTGGAATTGGACGGGCACGCCTACCAGGTCAGTGCGAGTGTTTACGGAACGACCCCCCGCGCCGAGGTTGCGACACCGGGCTCCAGCGGCTAGTTCTTGCGTATACCACTATCACTTGTGAATGGACGAAAAATTCCCTGTCATTATCCTGAGAATCCTTGCATTGAGCGTTGACCCAAGGTTCGGCCGGGGCTCATGATTGACGTACACGTCTGGGGGCGCTTTGGCACTGTTCCAAGGAGCGGCGTGGTGGACAGGTACCGGGGATCTAACATTTTCAGCGGGCACTCACCGGACATCGATTCTGGGGTGTCTCCTCCCCGCTACGGCTTCTCCACCTTCACACCCAAGGAGCCGGGTGACCGGCCATGATGGGCACGGTCCTCCGGTGGGTACTCCAGTTCCGGTTTCTGGTCCTGGCCGTGGCGGTGGGGATCCTGGGTTTCGGCTTCACGAGCCTGCCGGGCATGGCAGTGGATGCCTTCCCGGAGTTCGCCCCTCCACAGGTCGAAATCCAGACTGAGGCCCTAGGGCTCTCCGCCGCGGAGGTTGAACAACTGATCACCTCCCCCATGGAGGCAGACCTGTTGAACGGTGTGGCGTGGGTGGAAGCCATTCATTCCAAATCCGTCCCCGGCCTGTCATCAATCCAGATGGTGTTCAAGCCGGGGACCGACCTTTTCCGGGCCCGCCAGCTTGTGTCTGAGCGTTTGACCCAAGCACGCGCCTTGCCGAACGTGTCTGCCGCACCCGTCCTGATGCAGCCCCTCTCATCGACGAGCCGGGTCATGATGATCCGGCTGACCTCCAAAGAGATGTCGGCCATAGACATGTCTGTTCTGGCCCGCTGGACCTTGAAGCCCGGACTCCTGGCGGTGCCCGGCGTCGCGAACGTGGCAATTTGGGGCCTCCGCGACCAGCAGCTGCAGGTCCTGGTCGATCCTGGGGAACTTGAGGCCAAGGGCGTGACGCTGGACGAGGTCATTACGACTACCGGCAATGCCGTCTGGGTGTCGCCTTTGAGCTACCTTGAGGCGTCCACACCCGGTACCGGCGGCTTCCTGGAGACGGGCCACCAGCGGCTTGGAGTGCAGCACGTCCTGCCAATCACCACGCCAGAGGATCTGGGCCAAGTCAGCCTGGAAGGGCCGGCCGGAAAGCTGGTGTTGGGCGATGTTGCACACGTCGTGACCGATCACCAGCCGCTGATCGGGGATGCACTCTCCGGCAAGGATGCCGAACTGCTCCTGGTCATCGAAAAGTTCCCGGAGACGAACACAAGGGATGTGACCCGGGGCATCGATGATGCGCTCCACGCCCTCCAGCCAGGCTTGTCCGGTGTCACTATCGACACCACCGTCTACCGGCAGGCAGCGTTCATCGAAGAAGAGGTAGGCACGCTTGGTGTCGCACTGCTTGTCTCGCTCGTGTTGACAGCCACCATGTTTGGCGCGTTCTTCCGCTCCTGGCGCACCGCCGTCATCAGCCTGATCACGATTCCGGTCTCCCTGACGGCGGCGGCTTTGGTCCTGTACCTACGAGGCACCGGGATGAACACCATGGTCCTCGCCGGCATGGTCCTGGCCTTGGCCGTCATCGTCGGAGACGTCGCCGAGGACCTCTATGGCGCAGTCCGAACTGGCAGGGCACGCGTCGCGTCCGACGTCGGGTCCGGCGCCGCGTCCGGCGCGTCCGGCGTCGGGACCGCGCAATTGAGTGACACCTTGGTGACGGCGTCCCTGCGCGCAGTGCGAACGCCGATTCTCTATTCCCTGCTCATCATGGCGTTGTCTGTGCTCCCCGTGTTCTTCATTCCGGGCGAGGACGGAGCGCTCTTCGGCCCGCTGCTCCTTTCCTACCTGCTCACCTTGGCTGTCGCGATGATCGTGGCTCTAACGGTAACCGCGGCGCTGGTCTTCGTCCTGCCCGTCGGCCGGACCACCGCACGCGAAGGACGCACCCTGAGCCGGGTCCACACCGGGTACGGCCGTGCGTTGTCCGGGACAGCGGGAAAGGGCCGGTGGGTACTCGCGGGCGCCGCAGCCTTCGCCCTCGCCGGACTTGCCCTCGCCCCCCAGTTAGCCAGCGGCCGTCCGACAGTGCCTGTCCTGCCGGACAAGACCCTCGTGGTGCAGTGGAGTGCGATCGCTGGCACCTCAGACCAGGAAATGACGCGGATCACTGATGCGGCCGCCCAAGAGCTCCGGACACTCCCGGGCGTGGTCAATGTGGGGGGACACATCGGGCGCGCCATCACCTCGGACCAGGTGGGCGACATCAGCGCCGGGGAGCTTTGGGTGACAGTTTCCGCGGAGGCCTCCTACCGCGACACGGCGGCGGCCGTCCAGCACGTGGTGAACGGGTACCCGGGGCTGACCAGCAAAGTATCCACGTATCCGCAACAGAGGATTGAGCAGATCCAACAGGCCGCCGACCCCGGGTTCACCGTCCGGGTTTACGGCCTGGATATGGCCACCCTCCGTCAGAAGGCAGAGGAGGTGCGGCAAATCCTGGCCCGGACCGACGGCGTCGTCAATCCCCATGTCGACGCGCCCACCCAACAACCGATCGTCGAGGTCCAGGTTGACCTGACCGCGGCCCAGAAAGCGGGCGTCATACCCGGCGATGTCAGGCGCGCCGCCGCAGCGCTGCTGCAGGGAATCGAAGTCGGCAACATATACCAGCAACAAAAAGTCTTCTCGGTGATCGTCAAAGGAACTCCGTCCACCAGGAACAGCCTTACCAGCGTCCGCGAGCTGCTGATCGATACCCCCGGCGGAGGTCACGTACGCCTCGGCGACGTTGCACACGTCAACATGGTCGGGAACGAGGCTGTGATTCTGCACGATGACACTTCGCGCCGGATCGATGTGAAGGCTGATATTCAAGGGCGCGCCCTCAACGACGTTCAGCAGGATATCGAGAAGGGCCTCCAGCAACTGCAGTTCCCGCTCTCGTACCATGCGGAAATCCTCACCAAGTACGCAGAACAGCAGAACAGCGCCCGGTGGCTGTGGCTGCTGGCGGCGGTCGCCGCGGCCGGAATCCTGGTGCTTCTCCAGACGGCGCTGGGAAGCTGGCGGCTGGGTGCGACGGTCTTCCTGGGCTTGATTGCCGCGCTCTCGGGCGGAGTGCTCGCTGCGCAGATGACGGGCGGAATCAACTCCTTGGTCTCGCTTCCTGCATTCTCGGCCCTCCTGGGCATTGCCGCACGTGGATCCATCCTGTTCATTCGGCACGCCCGAAGCTTGGGGTCCGAGGACAGTCCTGCCTTTGGCCCCGCGCTCGTGATCCGAAGCGCGCGGGACCGGTTGATGCCCGTGCTGATGTCGGCCCTGATAACGGCTCTTGGCCTGCTGCCGCTCGTGCTCATGGGTGGCGTGGTCGGAACGGAAATCATCCAACCGCTCGTCATCATCATTTGGGGCGGGCTGCTAACCACGACCCTTTTCCTGCTATTTGTCTTGCCCGCGCTGTTGCTTGGATTCGGACCGGAACCGGCGCCCAGGACCGCACCCCGGAACGATCCGCTACTCCGGGCACAGAGCGAGGACGCACCATGAAGAAGTTAGCTTCGCGGCAGGGCCGCAGCACGAAAGTCCTGATCGCCCTGGTGGTCGCCGCTTTCCTGACGCTTTCACTGCCGGCCTGTTCCCAGCCGCAAGCCGAAGCCGTGCCTGCCGCTGACGCTCCTGCCACCGTGGAGGAAGTCCCGGGGACCGACCTGCACCGCGTCACCCTGACGGAACGCGCCGTCGAACGTCTGGGGCTAAAGACCGGGACGGCGTCGTCGGGTCCACAAGGGAAGCTGACCGTCCCCTACGGGGCGATCCTGTACGACAGCCAGGGCAGGACCTGGGTCTACACGAATCCGGAGCTCCGCGTGTATGTCCGCCAGTCGGTAAGTATCGAGCGAATCGCCGGCGAAGCCGCATTGCTGAAGGAGGGTCCGCCGATCGGCACGGTGGTGGTCACGCTAGGGGCCGAGGAATTGTTCGGCGAGGAATTCGATACGGCCCACTGAGATGCGTTGGATCATAGGCATCAGCCTCAAATTCAGGACAGTGGTTGTTGCACTGGCCTGCGCGGTGATGCTGTTGGGCTCAGTGCAATTGAGCTCGGCCTCCATCGATGTCTTTCCGGAATTCGCGCCCCCGCGCGTGGAAATCCAGACGGCCTGCCTCGGCCTGACCGCGCAGGAAGTGGAAGAACTGGTCAGCGTACCGATCGAGGCTTCCCTGAGCGGCATGCCCGGCCTTGATGAGCTGCGCTCCAAGTCCGTCCCGCAGCTGTCCTCGATCGTGCTCATCTTCAAGCAGGGTACCGATTTGCTGAACGCCCGCCAGGTGGTCTCGGAACGGATGGCGGCAGTGACATCCGCTCTGCCGACGTGGGCGGCTCCGCCGGTCATGCTTCAGCCGCTGTCGTCGACGAGCCGCGTGATGAAGATTGGCATGACCTCCTCCAGCCGGTCCCTGATCGAGATGTCCATGCTCTCCTACTGGACGATCCGCGCCCGGCTGCTCCGGGTACCCGGAGTGGCCAACGTCGCCATCTGGGGTGAAAGGCTCCAGATGCTGCAGGTCCAGGTGCAGCCGGACCGGCTCAAGGCTGAAAATGTTTCGCTCAACGAGGTCATGGAAGTCACCGCCGGAGCCGTGGACGCCGGCCTCCTGAAGTACTCCCCCGGCCGGTTCATCGGCACGGGAGGCTTCATCGACAGTCCGAATCAAAGAATGGGCGTCCAGCATGTCCAGGCCGTTTCGAGCCCAGCGGACCTGGCACAGGTCACCATCAGGGAAAAGGACGGCGTCGCGCTGCACCTGGGCGACGTGGCCAAGGTCGTTGAAGACCATCAGCCGCTCATCGGCGACGCTGTCATCAACAACGGGCACGGGCTCATGCTCATCGTCGAAAAGCTCCCCTGGGGCAACACCCTCGATGTGACCAAGGGAGTTGAGGACGCCCTCCGCCAGCTCCAGCCAGGGTTGAGTGGAATCACCTTTGACACCATCATCTTCCGTCCGGCGAGCTTCATCGAGGAGGCGATTTCCAACCTCAGCCTCGCGCTGCTCCTGGGCTGCCTCCTGGTTGTGATGATCCTCGGCGCCTTCCTCTTCCAGTGGCGCACCGCGCTGATCAGCCTTGTGGCCATTCCGCTCTCCCTCCTGACGGCGGCGCTCGTGCTGTACTTCACGGCGAGCTCCATCAACACCATGGTCTTGGCGGGGCTTGTCATCGCCGTGGGTGTGGTCGTCGACGACGCGATCATCGACGTCGAAAACATCATGCGCCGGCTCAGACAACATAGGGCCCTGGGCAGCGGCGAACCAACGGCCTCGGTGGTGCTCAGGGCCTCCCTGGAAATGCGAAGTCCCATTGTCTACGCGACCCTGATCATCGTCGTCGCGGCCGTTCCCATTTTCTTCCTCGACGGACTGACCGGTGTCTTTTTCCGGCCGCTGGCTGTCTCCTATACCTTGGCCGTCCTCGCCTCGATGCTGGTCGCGCTGACGGTGACACCGGCCCTGGCCCTGATCCTGCTCGGCAACGCGAAACTGGAGCAGCGCGATCCTCCACTGGTCCGGGTGCTCAAGCGCGGATATCACGCCATTTTGTCCCGGACCATGAACCGGCCCCGCTACGGCTACGCCGGTTTCGGCGCCGTCGCTCTCGCGGGGCTGGTGATCGCTCCGTTGCTGGGCCAGTCCTTGTTCCCCACCTTCAAGGAACGGGACTTCCTGATGCACTGGGTCGCAGAGCCCGGCACTTCGGCAGCGGAGGAATACCGCATCTCACAAAGGGGCTGTGAGGAGCTCCTCAAGGTGCCCGGGGTCCTGAACTGCGGTACCCACATCGGCCAGGCGTTCACCGCAGACGAAATCGTCGGCGTCAACGCCGGGGAAAACTGGATCAGCATCGACCGCCACGCCGACTACGAAAAAACGGTGGCAGCTGTCCAGGAGGTCGTCGACGGCTATCCGGGCCTGCACCGCGACGTCCAGACTTACCTGAAAGAGAGGATCGAAGAGGTCCTGACCGGCTCCAGCGAACCAATCCTGGTCCGGGTCTACGGGGACGACCTGAACGTGCTGCGGGACCAGGCCCAGAAGATCAAGTCCATCCTTGACCATATCCAGGGCACCAATGAACCCCACGTTTCCCTGGAAGTCGAGGTACCGCAGATCACGGTCAAGGTGGACCTTGCCGCAGCGCAAAAGTACGGGCTGAAACCCGGCGACGTGAGGCGGGCAGCCGCGACACTCGTGGCCGGGGAAGAAGTAGGCGACGTCTTCCGGGACGGACGCGCCTACGACGTCCAAGTCTGGAGCACCCCGGAGACCCGCGCCAGCGTCACCAGTATCGAGGACCTGCCGATCGACACCCCCGGGGGACAGCGCGTCCGGCTGGCCGACGTCGCCGCCGTCAGCGTGCAATCGACACCCAACCTCATTGACCGCACCAACGGATCCCGCCGGGTTGAGGTCGGTTCCTTTATCGATCAGGGGGCAGACCTCGGGACCGTTGTCCGCACGCTCCAGGAACGCCTCGAAGACATGAAGCTGCCGCCGGGTTACAGCGTCCAACTCCTCGGTGAGTACACGGAACGCCAGGCGGCCACCGAACGCCTGACGATCTTCGCCGTGGCGGCCCTGGCCCTGATCTTCCTGTTCCTGCAAGCGTCGTTCCGGAGCTGGCGGCTGGCCCTGCTCGCGCTGCTGACGCTCCCCATCGCCCTGGTCGGCGGGGTTTTCGCTGCCTACGTGACCGGCGGGGTCCTCTCGCTTGGCTCACTCGTCGGTTTCCTCACGGTGATGGGCATCGCAGCCCGCAACGGGATCCTGCTCATCAGCCACTGCCAGCATCTGGAAAGGAACGAGGACGAAGCCTTCGGCCGCGCCCTCGTGTTGCGCGGAGCGGCGGAACGGCTTTCCCCGATCCTCATGACCACCTTGGCTACCGGACTTGCCTTGGTGCCTTTGGTGGTTATGGGAAATATCCCGGGCCACGAAATTGAACACCCCATGGCCGTGGTCATTCTGGGCGGACTCGTCACGTCCACCCTGCTCAATTTGTTCATTGTCCCCTCGCTCTACCTCCGCTTCGCAAAAGCAGGGTCCCGTGATCCACGGGAGGCACTCACGTTCCTTTTCCGGAGATTCAGGCGAGTGGTTCCTTCCCGAGCGCAGGAACCTAGCTAGCCGATTCTGCCTCGCCCACGCGTCCCAGCCCTGTCGCCAAGGCTAAATTGTCGGTGCCTCCTGCGATGCTGTGGGTATGGATCGAAGGACAACGTGGAGTGCGGAGAGCAGGGCGGCCGTGGAGGCCGTTGCCGCGTCCGTCGCCGCGTTTGCCTCCTTCACCCGCGACGCCGGTTCTTCCGAGACCGCCGATCCGCTCCGGGATCGGGCGGATGCTTGCCTGGACGGCCTCGCCGAAGTGGCCCGGCTGGAGGCCCGGACCGCCGCGCTGAAAGCGAGGCTCGCCGCGGACTACGCCCAGGCGGCCAGGGCCCTGGCGCCGCCGGCGTCCTCGCCCCGGGAGTCCACCGCCCACGAGCTCGCCCTGGTCGCCGAGCTCGCCTGTGTCCTGACCGTCAGCGAACGAACCGCCGGCACCCTCCTGGCCGAATCCCAGGCATTGACCACGGACCTGCCGCTGACCCTGGCCGCCCTCGAGTCCGGGTCGATCTCCTGGCAGCATGCCCGGATCATCGTCGATGAAACCGACGGCCTGGGCCCGGCCGCAGCAGCGGCCCTTGAAGCGCACTTCCTGGACCCCGACGCCCCCAACCCCGCCCGGGGCTGCCCCGCCGGGGAGCTCGTCCCGTCCCGGTTCCGGGCCAAAGCCCGCACCTGGCGCGAACGCCACCACCCCGTCAGCATCGAAGAACGCCACACCACACGAGCCGGGGAGCGGCGGGTCGAATACCTCCCGGACCGCGACGGCATGGCCTGGCTCTCCGCCCACCTTCCCGCCGAAACCGCGGCCGGGATCTGGGAACGGACCACCGCCGCCGCCCGCGCCCTCCAAGGCCCCCACGAGGCCCGGACCCTCGCCCAACTCCGCGCCGACGTCACCGCCACCTGGCTCCTCGCCAACACCGGCTCCGCGACGGTCGACGGCGGACTGCCCGACGGCGGCACGGGCGACGGCGGTTCGCGAGCCAGCGGCACGGGCGCCCGACGAGTTGAACCGGGGCTGGCGGGGCGGGTTCCGTCCCCGAGGGCGCAAGTCCTGATCACCGTCCCGGTCCTGTCCCTGCTGGGCGCCACGGACGAACCGGCCACGCTCGACGGGTACGGGCCGATCCCGCCCTCCATGGCCCGGGCACTGGTCGCCGACGGCGCCGACTCCTTCCACCGGGTCCTGACCGACCCCCGCGACGGCGCCCCGCTGGAAATCGGACGCACCAGCTACCGCCTCACCACAGCCCAGCGCCAATGGCTCCGGCTCCGCGACGGCAAGTGCCCCTTCCCAGGCTGCAACAACCACTCCCTGGACAACGAAGCAGACCACCTCCTGGCCTGGGCCCAGGGAGGCACCACCGGCATCTCCAACCTCGGCCAGCCATGCCCCAAACACCACCGCCTCAAACACACCACCGCATGGACCCCCACCCCCGCCAGCAAAGACAGTCCGCCTGGCTGGACCTCGCCCTCACATCGGCACTACCCCAGCGAACACCAGGACTGGGAACCAC
>NZ_JBYSXD010000029.1:0-55476 GCF_058781865.1 Arthrobacter sp. FW306-1B-F12A | reverse complement strand
CTCCCAACTAGCTAGCACTTGTTGTCGTTTAGCGCCCTCAAAACGACAACATGTGCGAGTCAGTTGGGCGACAGCCGAAGACTCTTGACGGTGACGCGCAACACATCTATTCTGGTGCAACAGCGTTGCGTTGAATGCAACCCAAAAAGTTCTTGGTGGATTCATGAAAAACGAAACATCCTCCGTGGCAGCCATCCCGGGAAGCGCTCCTGCCGGATCCAAAGGCGGATCCGGCGACCTTCCCGACGAAGCAGCCATCCAAGGCGGCACATCGATGCCAGCCAATAGCCACACAGTCAGCAAAGACACCCGGCGACGGGTCATCACTGCAAGCTTCATCGGCAATTTCGTCGAATGGTTCGACTACGCCGTCTACGGCTACCTTGCCGGGATCATCTCGACCGTCTTCTTCCCCGCATCGGACCGGCAGACCGCACTGCTCGCCACGTTTGGCGTCTTCGCCGTCTCCTTCTTTGTCCGTCCATTGGGCGGATTCATTTGGGGCCACATCGGTGACCGCCTCGGACGCAAACAAGCACTCTCCCTCTCGATCGTGCTCATGTCCGTGGCTACGTTCTGCATCGCCCTCATCCCCGGCTACAACACCATCGGCGTCATGGCGCCGGTCCTCCTGCTGCTCGTCCGGGTTGTCCAGGGCTTTTCGGCGGCCGGCGAATACGCAGGTGCCTCAGCCTTCCTGGTGGAGTACGCGCCGGCCAATCGGCGCGGACTCTATGCCGCCGTCGTACCTGCCAGCACGGCGGCAGGCCTGCTGCTCGGTTCCCTTCTGGCGGCACTTCTCAGTTCGGTACTGAGCGCCGAGCAGCTCGGCGAATGGGGCTGGCGATTGCCCTTCCTCCTGGCCGCCCCGATGGGCCTGATTGGCCGCTACATCCGTACCAAACTCGAGGACACCCCGGCCTTCCGCGAAATGGCCGCGAAGGACACCGCAGTCAAGGCTCCGGCCTTCGCGATGTTCAAGACGTACCGCAAGCAGCTGATCATCGCGACGGGCGCGGTGCTGCTCAACGCCGTCGGCTTCTACGTGATCCTCAGCTACATGCCGACGTACCTTTCCGAGGAGCTTCATTTCGGTGCGGCCGAATCGTTCCTGGCCACCACCATTGCCCTCCTCAGCTACATCGGATTCATCTTCCTGACGGGTATCGCCTCGGACAGGTTCGGCCGCAAGCGCATGCTCATCACGGCTTCCGTACTGTTCGTGGTGCTGACCGTTCCGGCGTTCATGCTCCTCGACACCGGCAATTTCCTGGTCATTGTCCTGGTCCAGATCCTGCTGGGCGCCATGCTCACCCTCAACGACGGCACGCTGCCCAGCTTCCTTGCCGAGCTCTTCCCCACGAGGGTCCGCTACAGCGGCTTCGCCGTCAGCTTCAATCTCTCCAACGCCCTGTTCGGCGGCACCGCCCCGTTCATGGCAACACTCCTCATCGGCCTGACCCACAACCAGCTGGCCCCCGGCTGGTACCTCGTAGCAGCCTCCGTCATTTCCCTCATCGCGGTCCTCTTCGCTGTGGAGACTTCCAAGAAACCCCTCCAGCAGGACTGAAAACAACCCACCCATTGAAAGGAACACCACCCATGACCATCACCGAGAATGAAGCCGTAAGCGACGTCGCCAAGCTTGAGCGCCTCAAGGTCCTCAACAACGGAGAGAAAGTCTCCCTGACGTTCTCCGACACAGAGTTTGAACGACGCCTCGCGGGTCTTCGCCGGATCATGGCCGAGAAGGATCTGGACGCCGTTGTCCTGACCAGCTACCACTCCATCAAGTACTACTCCGACTTCCTGTTCACCTATTTCGGCCGTTCCTACGCCATGGTGGTCACGGCCGACGACACCGTCACCGTTACCGCCAACATCGACGCCGGAATGCCGTGGCGCCGCAGCTACGGGGACAACCTTGTCTACACGGACTGGCGCCGGGACAACTACATCTTCGGTATCCAGGAAGTGCTGCGAACCCGCGGGATCACCGTCCGCCGCCTGGGTGTCGAGGACGATTCCCTTCCCCTGGACAACCGCAACAAGATCCAGGCGGCCTTCTCCGGGGCGACGCTAGTGGACGTCGCCCAGGCCGCCATGCGCCAGCGCATGATCAAATCGGCCGAAGAGATCGAGGTCATCAAGCACGGCGCCCGGATCGGCGACCTCGGCGGCGAGGCCATTCGCAACGCCATCACGGCAGGAATCACCGAGTACGAGGTTGCCCTGATCGGCACCGAAGCCATGGTGCACGAGATCGCCCGGACGTTCCCGGACTCCGAGATCCGCGACACCTGGGTGTGGTTCCAGTCCGGCATCAACACGGACGGCGCCCACAACTGGGCCACCACCCGCAAGATCCAGGAACACGACATCCTGTCCCTGAACTGCTTCCCCATGACCTCGGGCTACTACACGGCCCTGGAGCGCACCCTGTTCTACGGCGAACCCGATGCCCGCTCCCTGGAACTGTGGAACATCAACGTGGAGGTCCACAAGCGTGGCCTCGAGCTCATCAAGCCCGGGGCGGTCTGCAAGGACATCGCTGCTGAGCTCAACGAGATCTATGTTTCGCACGGTCTTCTCGCCAACCGCACCTTCGGCTACGGACACTCCTTCGGGGTCCTCTCGCACTATTACGGCCGTGAAGCCGGACTGGAGCTGCGCGAGGACATCGACACGGTCCTGGAGCCCGGCATGGTGGTCTCCATGGAGCCGATGATCACCGTCCTCGATGGCCAGCCGGGTGCAGGCGGGTACCGGGAGCACGACATCCTAGTGGTCGGTGAAGACGGTGCCGAGAACATCACCAAGTTCCCGTTCGGCCCGGAATACAACATCATCGGCGCCTAACCCCCACCTCCCGTGGACATGCCCAGCCTTGCGCCCGAGCAATGGACATATGACTCATATGCTCACTGCTCACTGCTCACGGCCAAGGCTGGGCATGTCCCCATTAAAAGAGCCATATAGTGACCATCATGACCCCAGCAGAACCGCGTGCAGAACGGCGTGCAACCACCAGCGAAACCCCGGCCAACGGCGATTCCAAAGGCGCTTCGGTACTCGAGAATGCCATTGCCGTGCTCCGCAGCTTCACCGCCGAGGAACCCTTGCTGGGAGTCACCGAGATCGCCGGCAGGATCGGCTTGCACAAGAGCACCGTGTCCCGGATCCTGGCAACCTTCGAACAAGAACATCTGGTGGAGCGCGACCCCGAGTCCCGCCGCTTCCGGCTCGGCTTGGGGATGATCGCCCTTGCCGGCCCCCTCCTTGCCGAACTGGAAGAGCGCCGCGTGGCCTATCCCGTGCTGCGTGAGCTGAGCGAACGGACAGGCGAGACGAGCGCGCTCATGGTGTGGAACGGGAGCGAATCCATGTGCGTAGAGCAAATCGCCAGCCGCCACCAGGTCAAGCACCTCGCTCCGCTGGGTGCCCGCTACAACGAGGCGCTCAGCTCCTCGGTGCAGGTCTTCCTCGCCGCCGAAGACGCCGACCGTGTCCGCAAGCTCCTCCGCAGCGGCTCCATTACATTGCCCGGTCTCGACGAGGAAGCAATCGAGGCCTACCTTCTTCGGCTGCAGGAGTCCGTGACCCGGGGCTGGGCCTTCAATTTCGGCGAAACGTCCATCGAAGAAGTCGGCGTCGCATCGCCCGTCTTTGACCACCGCGGAGACATCGTTGCCTCTGTCCTGATCCCGGCGCCGAAGTTCAGGGTCTCGCAGGACACGCTCGCCAGCCTCGGCGAGGCATGCCAAGACGCAGCCCGCAAAGTCACCACGCGCCTGGGCGGCCGCGCCCCGCACTAACTCCTAAGTAGCTCGCATTTGTTGTCGTTACGAGCCGCCATACCCAAGCAGTTAGCCCGCGACCACGGCGAGCGCTTCCTCGACGCTGTCCACCAGGAAGATCCGGCCCTCCATCACCTTCCCGGCAGCAAGGCTCTGCAACATGGGCCACGCGGGATACTTGTGCTCCCAATGATCGCGCCCTACGAGCACCATGGGCGTGACGGTTTCCGGGGCGCCGTAGAAGTTCTCGCACGCGTCCTGGAAGATTTCCTGCACGGTGCCGGCTGAGCCCGGAAGGAACACGATCCCGCCGTTGCATAGCTCCAGCAGGATCGCTTCGCGCACGGAGTTGGCGAAGTACTTGGCGATGTGGGTCGCGAAGAGGTTGGGCGGCTCGTGTCCGTAGAACCAGGTGGGGATGCCCAGCGACGTCGTTCCGCTCGGATGGTGCCCGACGACGGCGGCCGCCGCCCGCGCCCACGCCGTCACCGAGGGACGGAAACCCGGCACCGCCGCGAGCGACTGCAGCGCGGAGGCGAAGTCGGCGTCGGGCAGTCCGCTCAAGTAGGCACCCAAATTGGCGGCTTCCATGGCACCGGGCCCACCCCCGGTGGCTACCGTGAAGCCGGACAAGGCCAAGAGCCTGCCCAGGAGCGCCGCGTCGTCGAAGTCCTGTGTTCCGCGTTGCGCGACGTGGCCGCCCATGACTCCCACGATCTTGTTCCCCGCGAAATCCCCGTTGCCCAGGAGCTCGTCCAAGGCGTCCCCGATAGCGTGGTCGTGCAGGGCTGCGGCGAGGGTGGCGTCCAGGCTGGTCCGTTGCCCCGGCATGATGCTCCAGTGGTAGACCTGGGCATCCAAGGTGGCTTCGTATTCCGTGGAGTCAATGTCCTCGTACAGTTCGGCGGCGCTGTAAAGGCTGCCCCGGTACGGGTTGAACGGCACCCCGCGCAGCTTCGGAAAGATGAGTGCGCCGCGGCTCCGCAGGGAGTCCTCGACGCCGTCGTCGAAAGTACAGCCCAAGAAGATGGCGCCTTGGGGATCCAGCCGCTGCAGGTCCGCCCGTCGGCCCCGTAAGTCCAGCGACTGGGCGTGCCAACCGTGCATCGTTGCGGCACCGGAGCTCAGGAGCCTGTCGAAATGGGCCACGCTCTCAATGTCGAGCGTGCGGGGACTGGGAGTCAGTGCGCGCGACGGATTCATGGCATCAGCGTAAGCCCGCGGTTCCCGTTGCGCAGGAGTCTCCCGTCCAGTGCATCATGGAGCATGCAGACTTCCGAACAGCAGAGCAGCGTCCGGCCCCGGATCGGCATTCCCGTCCGCCTCAGCAGCTCCGAAAGCACGGATCCCCGCGTGGGAGAGGCGAACGAACTCTTCGACTTCATCGTCGAACTAGTGCGAGACGCCGGTGCGGAGCCTGTACTCCTGGACGCCTCCTTTACCGACGAAGCCGGTCCGCTGGCCGCCGAGCTTCGCTCCCTCAACGGGGTCCTGCTGCCCGGCGGCGGAGACCTGGATCCGCGACTCTACGGTGAAGAAGCGACTGACGCCTGCTACGACGTCAACCCTGACCAGGATCGCTTGGACTTGGCGGTGGCCCGTGGATCGCTCGACGCCGGCTTGCCCACCCTCGGAATCTGCCGCGGCCACCAACTCCTCAACGTGGTCTACGGCGGGACGCTCATCCAGGACATGCACCCCTCATCGGTCGAGCACAACGGCCTCAGCCCGGCGGAAGGCGAGCTCAGCGCCTGGGCATGGCACGACGTCGAACTTTCACCGGAATCCAAAGTGGCTGGACTCTACAACGCACGGGGCTCGGTGCGGATTGCTTCGGGACATCACCAAGCCGTGGCCCGGATAGGCGATGGCTTGGTGGTGACGGCGGTCGCCGAGGACGGGACCGTGGAAGCCCTCGAGGATCCGCAGCGCTGGGTGGCATCCGTGCAATGGCATCCCGAGGCCTCGCAGCTGCCCGACGAGGAACGGCTCGCCCCGTTCAAGGCGTTCGTGGAGGTCTGCAGGACGCTGCGTCCGGTGGGGTGATCGAGCGGGACGCCCCCGCTCGCCGGAAACAATTTCCCGCGCCCGTGAACCTGACCGCTCCGGAATTCGTCTCATCAATGTGGCAAGCACCTTCGCGCCACCGGACACGAGAAGCGGGGAACCAAACATGAGGAGCAACCCCAAGGCCATGATGGTCATCGTTGGAGCGGCAGCCCTGATTGCCGTGAGCGGTTGCGGGGCGTCCGGAACCGGCTACCAGGGCGCATCGTCGAGCCCACCTTCCGCCGCGTCGTCGACTGCTCCGCCGTCGGGGACCTCGCAATCGCTCACTATCACCATCAAGGACTTCGGTTATCAAGGACCTGTCTCGGTCAGCCCGGGCGCCAAAATCACCGCGAAGAACGAGGACACGCAGGCCCACACGGTCACCTCGGACGACGGAAAGGCGTTCGACGCCGCCGTCGACGGCGCAGGCGGAACGGTCCAGTTCACGGCGCCCACCACACCGGGCAGCTACCCCTACCACTGCGCGTACCACTCCAACATGCACGGAACGCTGGTCGTGAAATGAGCACAGCAAAATGAGCACCCGTGAAGCGGCCCGCCGCAAGCCGGCGAGCCGCAAGCCAATGGACATTCTGTTGAGGCTGCTTGTGGCGGCAGCCCTGGTCGTCGACGCCGTGGTGCATTTCGACCTTGCCTCCGGTTACCAGTTGGGTGCCCCTGGCGGAATCGGTGAAGGCAATCTGTTCCGCCTTGAGGGCGCGGTCGCAATCCTCGTCGCCCTGTATGTCCTGGTCCGCGGCAGTCGGCCAGCCTACGCCGCCGCGGTGGTCGTCGCTGGAAGCGCCTTCATTGCGGTCCTCCTCTACCGCTATGTCGACATACCTGCCATCGGTCCGCTCCCGTCCATGTACGAGCCCGTATGGTTTTTCGAGAAGACCCTTAGCGCAGTCGCCGAGGGACTGGGCGCCGTGCTTGCCGCCGTCGGCTACGTCCGTCAACGCAGCAGCGCCCGACGCCGCCGCTGAAGGCGCGCGACGCCGAAAGGCGCACCCGCCGCTGAGGGCGCCAGACGCTCGTCCTGATGTCTGGACATGTCCCAAACAAGACCCCTGAAACGGCGCAATAAACGCGCCTCCAGCACCCTTGACCCGCGCAATGCTCCTGCTATCATCAGTAAAGCAGTATGTCCTATCAAGCGAACATGAACGGACATGCTTGCAACTTCCGGGACGGTCCTGGAATGCGAGGGAGCATGCAATGGCGAATCAACTTGGCCTCACTATCGACCGTTCTTCCCCTGTGCCTTTGTACCACCAGGTGGTCCAGGGCATCGAGGCCGCCATCCACAGCGGAGTGCTGGAGCCCGGAAGCCGTTTGGACAACGAGATAGACCTCGCCGCCCAGCTCAACCTGTCCCGGCCCACCATGCGCAAGGCCATGGACGAGCTCGTCCGCTCGGGCCTGTTGGTCCGCAAGCGCGGCGTCGGCACACAGGTGGTGTCGAGCCAGGTCCGCCGGCCCCTGGAGCTCTCCAGCCTCTACGACGACCTGACCAACAACGGCAAGAAGCCCACGACGCAGGTCCTCAGCTTCTCGCACATGGAGGCGGACGCTGCGACGCTGACTGCCCTCCAGCTTCCGGCCGGTTCCAAGGTGTACCACTTCACGCGCTTGCGCAAAGTGGGCGGCAAGCCCCTGGCGCTCATGGAGAACTGGGTCCGCGACGACATCGCCACCATGGACGAGGCCATGCTCGCGGAAGAAGGACTCTACGCCATCCTCCGCCGCGGCGGCGTCAATTTCCGGCTCGCTTCGCAGCGGATCGGCGCCATGATCGCCAATGACTACCAGGCACCGCTCTTGGAGGCGGAAGTCGGCTCGGCATTGGTCACCATGGAACGGACCGCCGTCGACGACACCGGACGCATGGTGGAAACCGGCCACCACGTGTACCGGGCCGATTCCTACAGCTTTGAAATGACACTCGTACAGCGCTAACGCAAGGACACAACTTCATGGCCAACTGGGTCTATCCACTGGGAACCGCCAACGACGGCGATTGGGACATCTCGCTCGGAACCTCCGATTCCGCGTTGACTGTGGACGGGTGGGCCCACACCGGGCTCAAGGTGGCCACGCTCGCCGCGGGCGCCGCCGTCGAACTCCCCGCCGCAGCTGAGGAGCGGATCATTGTGCCGCTCAACGGCGCCTTCACGGTGACGGTCGACGACGTCGAGTATCCCCTCGCGGGGCGGGCGTCGGTATTCCATGGCCCCAGCGATGTCCTGTATTCCGGCACGAACGCCGCGGTCACCATCAGTTCGCCCGACGGCGGCCGCGTCGCCGTCGCGACTGCCCCCGCCAACGCGTCGTACCCCACCAGGCTCGTGACCGCGGCCGAAACCCCTGTGGAGCTGCGCGGAGCAGGCAACTGCTCCCGCCAGGTCCACAACTTCGGCACTCCCGCCGCCCTTGAGGCCGACCGTTTCATCGTCTGCGAAGTGCTGACGCCCGCAGGCAACTGGTCCTCCTATCCTCCGCACAAGCATGACGAGGAAAAGGACGGCGAAACGGAGCTTGAGGAAATCTACTACTTCGAGACCCGCGTGGCTCAAGGGTCGGGTGCACCCGCCGACGCCGATGCAATCGGCTATCAGCGTGTCTACGCCTCAGATGAACGGCCGATCGATGTGGCCGCGGAGGTTCGCACGGGCGACGTCGTTCTTGTTCCCTACGGCTGGCACGGCCCCGCCATGGCCGCTCCGGGCTACGACTTGTACTACCTGAACGTCATGGCCGGCCCGGGACCTGTGCGGGAATGGCTCATCAGCGACGACCCCCACCACGGGTGGGTGCGGCAGAGCTGGGACGGACAGGACATCGACCCCCGCCTGCCGTTCGGCGCCTAAGGAGCCGCACACCCAATCCCCACCGCCACCCTCGCCTCGCAAGTCCCCGCCGGCTCCCAACCTTCGCAAGCTCAGGCTGGGGCCCTCGCCGGCGGGGCCCCACGGTCAGGGAACCCTGGCGGCGTGGGCCCAAGCAGTTGTTGTCGTTCTGGGCCGTCAAAACGACAACAACTGCGAGCTAGTTGGGACCTGTAATCGCCTAACTCGCCTTCGCCCCCACTAGCGCCACTCTGACGGGAACTCCGCTTGCCAGCGACTCCTGCGCGGCATCCGCCACACGGGAAGCTGCGACGGCGTCCTCGGGGGTGCACGGGTTTTCCCGTTGGCCCAGGACCAGTTCAACGAAGGCCGCCATTTCCGAGCGGTAGGCCTGGTCGAAGCGTTCGGCGAAGGTCTTGTGGGGTTCTCCGGACGGGAAGGCGATCCCGGCCTCGGCTGATTCCATGGCTGTCTTGTCGTCCAGGCCAACCATGATGGAACGCTTGGAGCCTTGGATTTCGAGGCGCACGTCATGCCCTGCACCGTTGTAGCGGGTTGCCGAGACTGTGCCGACCGTCCCGTCGTCGAAGGTGATCAGAGCCAAGGCGGTGTCCACATCGCCCACTTCTCCGATGGCGGGATCGCCGTTGTTGGAACCCTTGGCATAGACCTCTACGATCTCGCGGCCGGTCAGCCAGCGCAGGATGTCGAAGTCGTGGACCGAGCAATCGCGGAACAACCCGCCGGACGTTGCCAGGAACTCCACGGGCGGCGGTGCCATGTCGCAGGTCACGGCGCGCAGTGAGTGGATCCAGCCGAGCTCCCCCGCTTGGTACGCACGCCTGGCTTCAAGGTAGCCGGCATCGAAGCGACGCTGGTGGCCGATCTGCACCACGCCATCGTTGGCGCGGATATGTTCCAGGACAGGCAGCGAATCGGCCACATTCATGGCTACAGGCTTCTCGCAGAACACCGGGATACCGGCGTCCACCCCAGCTCGGATTAGTTCCGGGTGCGTACCCGTGCCGGTTGCGATCACCAGCCCATCCACGCCGGAGGCGATCAACGCCTCCACCGAGGGTAGGAACTCGGCGCCGAGACCAGCTGCGACTCGACGGGCATGGTCTTCAGCCACGTCCGTGAGCCGCAACTCCACGTTGATGCCTTGTCCATTCAATTCCCCGTTGAGGGCCGCGATGTTGCTGGCATGCATGACGCCGATCCGCCCTACTCCAACCAGCCCGAGAACGACGTCCTTCATAGTGCTACCTCCGTTGAAAAAGCTGAGCTGTTGCGGGATTCCGCGGCCTCAACCGTGAACGCCCGCCGGAATGCCTCGAGCGCCTCCATGTCGTCTCCGCTGGCCCATGCCTCCATGCCGACGGTGCCTTCGTAGCCCGCGGCGACGAGCGCCCGAGCCACAGCCAGGTAATTGATTTCGCCGGTGCCGGGTTCACAGCGGCCGGGGACGTCCGCCACCTGGATCTCGCCGATGTGCGGCAAGGCGGTACGCACCAGTTCAATGAGGTTCCCCTCCCCCAATTGAGCGTGGTACAGGTCCAGCATCATCTTCACGTTGGGATGTCCGGCCGCCTCCACGAGCGCCAAAGTGTCCTTGGCCCGTGCGAGCGGAATTCCGGGGTGGTCCAGCACGGTGTTGAGGTTTTCGAGGCAAAACGTCAGTCCGTGCTTTTCCCCGAGCGCGCCAAGGCGTTCAAGGGTCCGGGCACCCGTGATCCACATACTGCCGTTGGCCCGGTAGGCGGGACGGGCTGCTTTGCCGTCGATCAGCTCCGCCGAGTGCACCACCATGCGGCTGACGCCGAGTTCCAAAGCGGTCGGAACCAGCGTCTCGGCCGTCCTCACCACGTCATCGGCGGTGTCGGCGTCAACCAGGCTCCCGGAGGTGTACCCGGTCATGGAGGAAAAGACCGCGCCGCTCGACTTAAGCGCCGCAATGTCCTTGTTCCTCGAGTCCCAGAGTTCGACGTCGAATCCGGCCTCATGGATCCGACGTACCCGCTCGGCGAACGGCAGTTCCGTGAAGACCATTTCGGCGCAGACAGCCAGCCGCATCAGACACCGGCCTTGCTGTTGCTCGACACGGCGGGGACCGCCACCGGGCCGCCTTGCTGGACCGACTCGATGCAGGCCAAAGCCATCGCGAGGGCGCGGCGCGCGTCAGCAGCTCCCGGGGTGAGGGTGAAAGCGCCCGACGGCGGTTGCGTGCCATCGCGGCGTGCGCGGACTGCGGCCGCGAAGTCGACGAGTTCATCGGTGTAGGCATCGCGGAACAGTTCCACGTTGAGCCTCGGGGTCTCAGCGGAAAGGCCCTCTGCCGTGTACCTCAGGGCAGCCGTTTCAGTGGGCCGTCCGGCCTGCACCATGCCCTTGGAGCCGAAGACTTCGCCCCTGACGTCATAGCCGTACAGCGCACTGAAGTTGGCTTCCGCCACCGCCAGGGCGCCATTGCTGTAGCGGATGGTGACCACGGCGGTGTCCAGGAATCCCTGGTCACGAAGGCTCGGCTCAACCAGTGCGTCCGCGACGGCGTAGACCTCCACCGGTTCGGCGCCTTCGTTGAACCAGTTCAGAGTGTCGAAATCGTGGATGAGGGTTTCCAGGAAAATCGTCCAGGCCGGAATCCTGGCTGCATGTCCGATGCTCCCGGTACCCGGATCCCTTGTCAACGAGCGCAAGAGCTGCGGCTCCCCTACAATTCCTTCGGCCAGGTCCTTCTTCGCGGCTTGGAAGTCGGTGGCGTAACGGCGATTGAAGCCGATCTGGAAATGTACCCCGGCGGTTTCGACGGCGAGGAGGGCGGCGTCGAGCTCTTCGAGGCTCTGCGCGGCAGGCTTCTCGCAAAATACGTGCTTGCCGGCGGCCGCGGCCTGGGCGATCAGGGAAGCGTGAAAACGCGCCGGACTGGCGATGATGACGGCATCGATGTCAGGATCGGCCAGGATGTCCGCGGCGTCGGGGGTGACCTTCGCCGTACCAAGCTGGGAAGCCACGGACGCGGCGGAGTCCACGTTGGGATCGGCGACGGCGGCCAGGACCGCACCCGGAACCCTGCGAGCTATGCTTTCGCCGTGAAACGCTCCCATCCAGCCGGACCCTATGAGTCCAAGCCGCACAGGCGTGGGGAGACTGGAGGAGTGCTGTTCGATGTAGGCCATGGGCCCGTCCTTTCGATAGTCAGTACAACAATTGCTCAGGCGGCATTGCCTTCGCCCTGGAATTCAATGCCCACTTGGCGGCGGATTTCATCGGCAACATCCATCGTCCGGATGGAGGAGGCCAGGGGCCGTTGTTGGGTTTCCGTCTCACCCGCGGCGACGGCGCGGGCCACCGCCGCGGCTTCGAAGTGCAAGCCTTCCACATGCCCGCCCACAGCCTCGTTGTGGCGAAGCCGCGTGCCGTCCGGGAAACGGAGCTCGAAACCGCCGGGCATATTGAAGGGGCCGTCGATGGTCAATGTGGCCTCGGAGCCAACGATCGTCGCCGCGGTGGGGGTGAAATTATGCAAGTGCGTATTCATCACGGCCTGGCCCCCGCCCGTGAATTGCATGATGGCGGAGAGTTGGCCGTTGACACCCGATTCGTGGGGCTCGCCGAAAGCGCTCAAGCGTTCCGGGGCGCCGAGGACTTCGGTGATGAGGGCCAGAGGGTAAGTGCCCAGGTCCAGCAATGGCCCACCAGCCAAAGCGGGATCGAAGATGCGGTGGCCGCGTTCAAAGTGCTCACCGTATTCCGCCAGGACCGTCGTTACGGTACCCAGCGTCCCGGCGTCGAGCACTTGCCGGATCACGTCGAACTTCGGAAGGAAGAAGCTCCACATAGCCTCGGCGGCGAAAACGCCGGCTGCCTTGGCCCGCGCGGCGATATCCCGTGCCTGCGCGGCATTCAGGCCGATCGGTTTCTCGACCAGGAGGTGTTTGCCGGCGTCGATGGCCATCAAAGCAGCCGCATGGTGGAAGTTGTGCGGCGTGCACACGTACACAATGTCTATGTCCGGAGCCGCGGCCAGCTCTTCGTAGCTTCCATAGGCGGCGGGCACGCCGAAAGCATCCGCGAACGCCTTGGAGCGGTCCAGGGAGCGGGAGCCGGCGGCGGCTATCACTTGCGTTGAGTGGGCCTGCACCGATTCCGCGAAGCGTTCGGCAATCCACCCCGGACCCATGATCCCCCAGCGCAACGCCGGAGCGTCGCGCGAATCCGGCACCCTTGATACTGGCAGAACGGATGAAACCATCAGTAGATCACCTTTGTGTAGGCTCCGTCGCTGTGGAGCGAGCGGATCATCGCTTGTGCGAGCTGCGACGCGCGCAGGCCATCCTCACCCGTGGCGAGCGGCGCCGGCTCTCCCTTTTCGAGGGCGGAGATCCAGGCCTGAAGTTGCAGGCGGTACGCGTCGGCGAAACGTGGACGCCAGTCTGCGGGGATTTCGGAGCTGCGCTTCCCTTCCTGCCGGACATCGAGGGCGGCCGGTTCCGGGAGCGCGGCAATGCCGAACTCCGAAACAACCTCGCACCGGGTGGTGTAACCGTACTGGGCGTTGAGGAAGAGTTCGAGCGTTGCCAGGGTGCCGTCGGCTGCGCGTAGGAGCATGAAGGCCGGGTCCCGCAGGTCACCCGTGCTGTACCGGGAGCTCCGCCCCGCTTGCCAGGACACCTCAGTGATAGGCGAATCCAACAGCCAGGGGATGATGTCCAGCTCGTGGATGGCCGAGTTGGTGATGGCGGACTCCGAGCTCGCGCCCGGTCCCGCGGATACGGTCCGGCTGGTGCAGTGGACCTGCAAAGGCTCGCCTTGCGTGCGTGCCCGGGTGGCTTCGCGCAAGGCGACATAGCCGGGATCGAAGCGCCTCATGAAGCCCATCGACAGCAGCCGGGCACCCGTTGCGGCCAAGAGGTCGGCTTCGGCCTCCACCACTTCGCGACTTTCCAGGAGCGTGGGAGCCAACGGCTTTTCGCACAATACCGGGGTCATCGCTTCGAAGCATTCCAGCACCAGTCCCGCATGGGTGGAGTCATGGGAAGCGACGACGACGGCGTCAACGTCGCTGGAGTTGATCAGCTCGGAGGGGTCGGTGGTGATGCGTGCGGATGGCGGCGCCGCAGCTGCCGCACGTCCGGCGTCGAGGTCTGCCACGAAGGTGACTTCGGCCCCGCTGATGGTGGTGGAGAGGTTCCTGATGTGGTCTGCGCCCATGACACCGGCGCCAATAACGCCAACCCGGATCGGCATGCTGTCTTCCCGTCTACTACTTCGTGCACATTCCCGCAGTGGCATGGCGAGCGGGGGCCCGTCCGGTTTTCCGGCGGACCCCCCTCTCCGTCCGCGCTGTCTCCCCGCGCGCTAAGCGTGCCGCGGGCTGCTTTCCCTTGAATTGTCAGCTGCGCCCGCGACGTCGGTCACTTCGGATACCCCGGCGACTTCGGCTTGGACTTCCTTGAGGGCCTGGGTGTGTCCGCCGAGTTGTTCGAGTTCGTGGGCGAGTTCGGCCAGTTCCGCGCCGCCGGCCATCTGGGCGGTGAGTTCGTCCAGGGTGATGTCCTTCTTGTCGTAGTAGCCGATGGACTTCCCGCGCTTGAGCAGCAGGAAACGGTCCCCGACCGGGAAGGCGTGGTGCGGGTTGTGCGTGATGAAAATGACCCCGAGCCCGCGGTCGCGGGCCTGCAGGATGTAGCGGAGCACGACGCCGGACTGCTTCACGCCCAGCGCCGCGGTGGGTTCGTCCAGGATCAGCACCTTCGCCCCGAAGTACACGGCCCTCGCGATCGCCACGCACTGGCGCTCCCCGCCGGAGAGCTGGCCGATGGGCTGTTCCACATCGCGCAGGTCGATCCCCATCTCGGCCAGTTCCTTGAGCGTGATGTCCTTCATCTTCTGGACATCCATGGACTTGAACGGGCCCCAGCCGGTGGTCAGTTCCGAGCCGAGGAAGAAGTTCCGCCAGATCGGCATCAACGGCACCACCGCCAGGTCCTGGTACACGGTGGCGATGCCGGCGTCCAGGGCGTCGCGGGGGGAGTTGAACTTCCGCTCCTCCCCCATGATCTTCAGCACCCCGGCGTCGTGCTGGTGCAGTCCGGCGATGATCTTGATCAGCGTGGACTTGCCCGCGCCGTTGTCCCCCAGCACGCAGGTGACCCGGCCGTTGTCCACGGCCATGGTCACGTCCCGCAGGGCGATGATGTTCCCGTAGTGCTTGCCCACCCCGTCCAGGGAGAGCAGGTGCACGGGGGTGTGGGTCAGCGGGTCCTTCTCATCCCGGAGCAGGGTCTGCTGGTCGATCTGTTTGGCATTCATTCTCTTGCGCCCCTTCTACTTGAGCTCTGCGCGGCGTTTGACGATGAGGTTCACGATGGTGGCCAGCAGCAGCATCAGGCCCAGGAAGAACTTGAACCAGTCCGGGTTCCACTGCGCATACACGATGCCCTTGTTCGCCATCCCGAAGATGAACGCACCGATCGCCCCGCCCACCGCCGAACCGTAACCGCCGGTGAGCAGGCAGCCACCGATCACCGCGGCAATGATGTACAGGAACTCATTGCCCACGCCCTCACCGGACTGCACCGCGTCGAACGCGAAAAGGTTGTGCATGCCCAGGACCCAGCCGCAGAACCCCACCGCCATGAACAAGCCGATCTTCGTCTTCGTCACCGGGACACCCACCGCACGGGCAGCGTTCGCGTCACCGCCGGCGGCGAAGATCCAGTTGCCCACCTTCGTGCGCAGCAGCACCCAGGACGCGATCGCGACCAGGACGATCCAGAAGAACACCGTGATCTTCACCTCGACCCCGCCGATGCTGACCGAGGACGCGAACACCGCATGCGCCGACTCGAACCCGTCCAGCTTCGAAATCGACGGCGAGGACACGGACCCGCCGATCAGCCGGGTCAGGGCCAGGTTCAGGCCCGTGAGCATCAGGAACGTCGCGAGCGTCACGATGAAGGACGGCAGCTTCGTCTTGACCAGGATCCAGCCGTTGATGAAACCGATGCCGAGCGAAACGACGAGCGCCAGCACGACGCCGACCCACGCGTTCAGCGAGAAGTTCCAGCTGAACAGCGAGGCAGTCAGTGCCGAGGAAATCACGGCTACACCGGTGGAGAGGTCGAACTCGCCGCCGATCATCAACAGCGACACCCCCACCGCCATGATCCCGATCGTCGAAGAACCATACAGCACGGTCGCGAGCGCGTTCGGCTGCGTGAACGTCTGGGACACCGAAGCGAAGAAAATGAAGAGAACAACGGCCCCCACGAGGGCGCCGACTTCAGGCCTGCCCAGAAACTTCTGGACCGGGCTCCGGCGTCCGATCCGCTCATCGCCGGGGGCCGAAGCCGGTGCCGGCGGCAGGGTTGCTGTGTTTGCCATAGGAAGAACTCCTTGTTGGTCAGGCCGCGGGGGGGGGGCCCCCCCACCGGCTCCCGCCGGAACTCCGACCCGGTCGCTGCCCGCGTAGACGTTCAAGCTGGTCCCCCGGCTGAAGCCCACCAGCGTCAGGCCGGTCTCCTGTGCGAGCTCCACTGCGAGGCTGGAGGGTGCGCTGACGGCGGCCAGGACCGGGATCCCTGCGAGCGCCGCCTTCTGGACCAGCTCGAAGGATGCCCTCCCGGAGACCTGCAGGACGGTGCCGCGCAGGGGCAGCATTCCTTCGCGCAGCGCCCAGCCCACCACTTTGTCCACCGCATTGTGCCTCCCCACGTCTTCCCGCAGGCACAGCAGCTCGGCCGCACCGTCGTCGTGGATCCGGAAGAGTCCGGCGGCGTGTACTCCCCCGGTTTTGTCGAAGACCGCCTGTGCTTCACGGAGACGGTCAGGCAGCGCGGCCAGAACCTCCACCGGGACATTCAGGGGGTCGTCCTCGGGGCTGAAGTGTGAGGATTTACGCACTGCCTCGATGGAGTCGGTGCCGCAGATCCCGCACGAGCTGGAGGTGTAGACGTTGCGCCCGGTCTCCGGCTGGACGACGTCGGGACGCAACTGGGCTTCCACCACGTTGAAGGTCTGAACGCCGTTCTCGTCCTCGCCGGCACAGAAGCGCAGGGAAATGAGCTGGGCCGGGTCCCAAATAACACCCTCGGAGACCAGGAAGCCCGCCACGAGGTCGAAGTCGTCGCCAGGGGTCCGCATGGTCACCGAGAAGGACATGTGCCCCAAACGCACCTCGAGCGGTTCCTCGACGGCCAGGAAGTCCTCGCGGTAGCGGACCGGGTGCTCCAGGGCCTGGGCGGAGCCGTCCAGGACGAATTTGTGCACCTTGCGGCGCTGGGTCACCCGTCCCATCTCAGCTACCCACCTTCCCGGCGGGTTCCGCATGCCCGGCGGCTTCCCCGTGTCTGACGAACCGCACCGTCATGGCCTTGTAGCCGGGGGTATTGGATTCACGGGCAACGAGCTCCCGGTGGACCAGGGCGTTGGCCTCGGGGAAGTACGCGGCGGCGCAACCCTTGGCCGTTGGGTAGGCAACCAGCCGGAACTTGTCCGCCCGGCGCTCCGTTCCGCGGAAAGTGGAGATGACGTCCACCATGTCCCTGTCTTCGAAGCCAAGTTCGCCGAGATCGTCCTCGTGGACCAGGATCACGCGGCGGCCTTCGGAAATGCCCCTGTATCGGTCGTCGAGCCCGTAAAACGTGGTGTTGTACTGGTCATGGCTGCGGACTGTCTGCAGGATCAGGTGGCCGGCAGGGGCTTCGAGGTACTCCAGCTGGCTCACGGTGAATCGTGCCTTGCCGATGTCCGTGGCGAACGTGCGGGTGTCGCGTGGCGGGTTCGGCAGCACGAAGCCGTTCTTGGTCCGCACCCGCGCGTTGAAGTCCTCGAAGCCGGGGATCACCCTGGAGATGCGGTCGCGAATGACGTCGTAGTCTTCGGCCATGGCCCGCCAATCCACGGGGTGGTTGTCCCCGAGGACCGCCTGCGCCATGCGTGCGACGATGACGGGTTCGCTAAGCAAATGCTCCGAAATCGGAGTCAACCGGCCCTGCGTGGAGTGGATGACGGACATGGAGTCTTCAACGGAGAGGATCTGCCGTCCGCCCGGGTGTTTGTCGTCCGTGTCCGTGCGGCCCAGGGTGGGCAGGATCAGGGAGGTCTTGCCGTGTACAACATGGGCGCGGTTGGGCTTGGTGGAGATATGGACCGTCAGCCCGGCTTTCTTGAGCCCTTCCTCCAGGGCGACGGTGTCCGAACCTGCCGCGGCGAAGTTGCCGCCCATGGAAACGAAGACGTCCACCTCGCCCTTCTCCAAGGCGTGCTGGGTTTCCACGGAGTCGTATCCGTGGACCCGCGGTGTGGTGAATCCAAACTCTTTGTCCAAGGCTGCCAGGAAGCCTTCGGACGGTTTCTCCCAGATGCCCATCGTGCGGTCGCCCTGTACGTTGGAGTGGCCGCGCACGGGACAGGCGCCGGCACCGCGTTTGCCGAAGTTCCCCTGCAAGAGCAGCAGGTTGATGATTTCCCGCAAGGTGTCCACGGAGTGCGGCTGCTGGGTGAGGCCCAGCGCCCAGCAAATGATGGTGCCCTTTGACGCGGCGAGCATGCCGGCCACCTTGGTGATTTCGATACGGCTCAGGCCCGTGGCGCGTTCCGTCTCTGCCCAGTCCAGGGTAGCCCGGGCTTCGGCGTAGGCCTCGAAACCGTCGGTCTGCGCCTCGATGAAGGCGCGATCAACCACGGTTCCCGGCTTCCGCTTCTCCTCCTCCAACAGGAGATGGCCCAGCGCTTGGAACAAGGCAAGGTCGCCACCCACCTTGATCTGGAGGAATTCATCGGCGATGTCCGTGCCGCCGCCTACCACGCCGTTGAGCGACTGGGGGTCCTTGAAGTTCAGGAGCCCGGCTTCCGGCAATGGATTGACGGCTACGACCTTGCCGCCGTTGTTCTTGCAATCACGCAGGGCTGAGAGCATGCGCGGATGGTTCGTGCCGGGGTTCTGCCCCACAACGAACACCAACTGAGCTTCATGGATGTCTTCCAGGGAGACAGTGCCCTTGCCGATGCCGATGGTCGGGTTGAGGGCGCTTCCGGAAGACTCGTGGCACATGTTCGAACAATCGGGCAGGTTGTTCGTGCCCAGGCTGCGGGCGAACAGCTGGTACATGAAGGCTGTCTCGTTGGCCGTGCGCCCCGAGGTGTAAAAAACGCAGCGGTCCGGCGTGGTGGCATTCACGTGCTCGCCGATCAGGGCGAAAGCATCCGTCCAGCTGATCGGCGAATAGTGCGTCTCGCCAGGGCGGATGACGACGGGCTCGGCAATGCGGCCTTGGCTGCCGAGCCAGTATTCGGTCTTGTCCCCAAGCTCGGCCAGGGAGTGCCGGGCCCAGAACTCCGCGTCGACCACGCGTGTGGTGCTCTCCTCGGCGATTGCCTTGGCCCCGTTTTCGCAGAACTCGGCGGGACTGCGTTTGCCGGTGATGGACTCCGGCCAGGCGCAGCCGGGACAATCGAAACCGTCCCGCTGGTTGACGCGGAGCATTGACTTGACGGTCCGGCTGACACCCGCTTGGGACCAGCCCCGTTCCAATGCCACAGTGACAGCTTTGACGCCCGCCGCGGAGCGCTTGGGTGGGTGGATCTGGAGGTCATCTTCATTGATGTCCTGCTCGGGAGCATGCCTGTTCATGTCCCCATCATTGCAAGGCCTGACTCTCTAATCCACCCGCGTCCATCCCGCACCTGAAACTCTCAGCCCGTCAGGGCGCTCCAGTCCACCGGACCGGACGAAACCTTCCGTGCTGGCTTGGCAGGAGTCTTCTTGGCCTTGTCCTCCGGTGGCTTCGGCCGGGGAAGCGGCGGCCCCCACGGCAATGGAAAAGCTGGCACTGCCTCTCCAAGTTGTACGCCGTGCGGCGGCACCACCATGATTCCGTCCGCACTGGCGAGGCCGCGCATCATCCCGGGCCCCGCGTGCTGGGCCGGCGACGCCAAGCCGTACACAAACCTGAAGGGAAACAAGCGCGTGCGCCCGGGATCGGCGTCGAGCATTGCACCGCAAGGAACCTCGCCCACCTCGGGCAGTGTTCCGTGACCCAGACCCGCGAGGAGCGGCGCGCCGATCGTGAAGAGGACCATCATGGCCGCGAGCGGATTGCCTGGGAGACCCAGCACGAAGCGACCGTCCGGCAACTCGGCCAAAACGCCGGGATGTCCCGGACGCATCGCAATTCCATCAATCAGCAAGCGGCCACCCAGCTCCGCAATGGCCCGACGGAAGTGGTCCGTCCCCGAACGGCCGGTACCCCCGGTGGTGATGACGACGTCGGCGGGTGGCGCGTCCGGCGACAGCTCACCTTCCTCAAGGGCCGAGAGCCATTCGTCATAGGAGTCGCCCACCTTGATTTGCTCGCCGCGAATGCCGCCAAGGAGCTCGACGACGGCGCCAAGCTGGGGACCGAAGGTATCCCTCACGCGCCCGGGGGCCGGGACACCCGTGGTCACCACCTCGGCGCCGGTCAGCACCATTTTCACGAGGGGCTTGCCCAGGACGTCCAGTTCATCACGTCCGGCCAGGGCGGCCAGGGCGAGATGGGCCGGGTTCAGGACGACGCCTGATTTGATCAGCAGCTCGCCCGCCGCGGCTTCCTCTCCCGCGTCGCGGATGTGTTGCCCGTTGCGCGGTTCGCCGGGCTTCGCGTTCCCGCCGAGCGCGAGCAGTGGTAAGCCGTCTTCGTCCGTGGTCAGGACCCCGCTCTCCCTCCGCAGAACGGCCTTGGCCCCTGGCGGGATCAGGCCACCGGTGGCGATCGGGCTGGCTTGGTGCGGTGCCAGCCGATGGCCGGGTTCGGCGAGGATCCATGGACCGCTGCCGTTGACTGCCCAGCCATCCATCGCAGAGGACGCGTAGTGCGGCAGATCCTGCAGGGCGTGGACATCCGAGGCCAGGGTCCTGCCGATGGCGTCCTTCAGGGCAACGGCTGCGGCGGGAATGGGCGTGGCGCTATCGAAGGCAAGTTGCCGCGCCTCGGCCCACAAGTGGTCGGCATGCTGGACATGCCCGGGGGCTTCCGTCATCCGGCGTCGGTTCCGGGGTTCGTATAGTCCTTCGCGAGCGTGCGTGCCAGGCTAAGTGCTGCATCCATCGACGCTGCCTGGGTGGCTTGTCCCGAGCCCGAGGCAAGCCCGGCCGCAAAGCCCGCAATGAAGGTTGTCAAAGGAGCCGCCGGCCGGACCACCGAATGGGCTGCAACGCCCGCCAGGGACAGGATCTCGTTGATGTCGATCTCGACGTCGTCCAACTCATACGCTTGCAGCAGGCTCCTGCACCATTCCTCGAGCGTTTCTTCCTGGCTCTTCACGATCCGCCTCCACCGTCCGGTACAGCTGTTGTCACGGCAGGTCGCCGTCCACTCCAAGCGCCGCGGCGTCATCCCAGGTATCCACGTCATCGGTGGACCCTGCGGGGACAGGCACGGCCAGCAGATCAAGCCTAGCAAGCAGGCGGAAAACCGCGGCGTTGACCAGGCCACGTTCTTCTCCGGCAGCTTGCACTTCGCGCTGCAAAGCAGATACGCGGTAGATCCCGAGCAGCGGCTGCTTCCTACCGTCGCCGGATACGGACATGGCCCCGTCCGTGTCCTGGTGGCCTGCAACTTCCCGGAGCAGGACCGGAACCGCGGCGGAGGCCAGGGGCATATCGCAGGCCAGGACGAGAACCCAGGGCGCGTGCTTCGTGGACGGCTCCTCGCCGTTTTGCGTTTCGCCTCCGTGCCCCAGGGCGAGGAGTCCGGCGGCGATCGCGGCTGCGGGTCCGGCGAAGGGCGGCTCCTCCCGCGCGGTCAATGTGCCGTCCGGCAGAGTGCCGGGATCCGGGCCGACGACGACGACGCTTCCCGCACCGCGTGCGGCCGCCACGGCGCGCTCAAGGAGTGTGGCGCCGCCGTATCTCAACTGGGCTTTGGGCACGCCGCCGAGGCGGGAGGACTTGCCACCCGCCAATATCACCGCATCAAAGTCCACCCGCCCAGATTACCCGGGAAGCGGGCTCAATTCCGGTTCAGGCCGCCGACTCGGGCAGGAGGAAGGGATCCCATGCGGGCGCAGGTTTCTCAAGCTCCTTGATTTGCCAGATAGTCCCGGTGGGCGCCGCCGGAGTGAACCTCAGTTTCCAGCCCATCTCGGCTGGGGTGTGGTCACTCTTGGCGTTGTTGCAGCGCAAGCACGCTGCCACCAGGTTTTCCCAGGAATCCGCGCCGCCCCTGGATTTGGGGTGGACGTGGTCAATGGTGTGCGCTGCTTTCCCGCAGTAGGCGCAACGGTGACCGTCACGGCGCAAGACGCCGCGGCGTGTGACCGCCGTGATGGTGTTGTACCTTGGCCGGATGTAGCGATTGAGCAGAATCACGGAAGGACGTCCGAGAATCTCTTGTGGCCCGACGACAGGCTCGTCGCCTTCGGCCACTACGCTCGCTTTTCCGGTGAGCACAAGGACCAGCGCCCGGCGGAAGGTTACTACCGCCAGCGGTTCATATCCAGCATTCAGAACGAGTGTGCGCATGCACGTACCTCTTCACGGCCGCACCCGTCAGGGGCGCGAGGGCCGGCTGCCCTCTGCATGTACGGGCTGTGGATCGACAACCTAAGAGTAAACACCAGAAGGCCAGATCAACGAATCCATGCGGGGGTTCCAGCGCAGTGTCGGTCAAAGTTCATGTGCCGGACACGTAAGCGCACGCTCGTTAAAACAGGACATCCCCACCGGCGGACCAGCGGGGATGTTCCAGTGAAGCTATGTAACCGGGGCTATTTAGCCACCAACGCGGATGAAGACCGGGCCGGAGCCGACATTGACGCTGTAAAGGGCGGTGGTGCCACCGTTCCAGCCGCCGTGGACTGCCATGCCGTTGCCGACGTAAACAGCGATGTGGGCCATGCCCATGCCACCGTTCTGGTAGTAGACCAGGTCTCCCGGCTGCGCTTCAGCAGCGCTGACCGTACGGCCAAGGGAGAGGTAGTCTGCCGGCCAGCCGTGGAAGTTGATGCCAACAGCGGCCAGGGAGTTCGAGGCCAGGGCAGTGCAGTCCTGGGCAACGCCAAGCTGAGCGTAAGCTGCGGCAGCAATCGCTGCGCCCTTGCCGCTGGCAACCTTCGTGGCGGGCGAAACAGCAGCGGTCACAGAAAGCGTCGAGGAGCCGGTAGCGGCACCCGTGGCAGCCTGCGAAGCCGGAGCGGCTTCCTGGGTGGCAACCGGAGCTGCGACAACCGGAGCAGCTTCGGTGGAAACCACCGGGCGTTCGTACTTGATGGCGACGGAGGAGTCGGCCGAAATGCTGGCTTGGGCGATGGACTGGACTTCCAGGGCGGAGGTCGAAGTGGACTCGCGGGGAACGTTGGTTTCTGCAGCGTTGGCTGCGATACCGCTAGTGAGCACCAGACCGGAAGCAGCTGCGATAACGGCTGCCTGACGGCCTACGCCACCGGCGTTGCTGCCGACAGTCTTAGCGATAACGGCAAGCGAGTTGGTCTTGGTGACCACGGCACGGTGGCGCGCAACAGTAGAGCGTGAAGACACGTTAAGAGGCCTCTCCCTATGCCCGCGAGGTAAGCTGTCGGATTCGGATGGGAGTCATCCGGCCACACTCCTCCCTCTCGGAAGTCGTGCGACTTAACCCCAAGGCCATCGGTGAAGATGACCAAAAGTGGGTCCCCCGCCTCTGCCAGACGATGTTTTGCGAACGGAACCTCGGGCAGTGGCAGAGCTAGGCAATCCACCCGAGTGCATCAACTCTCTAAAAGTTGATGCGAGTTAGACGGTACATGAGTTTTGGCTGAATGTCACATTCAGGTCACGGAGCGTGACAAGCATGCGAGAGACTTCCATCGGATTGGCTACAGCCAGCCCAGGGGGTCAACGACGTCGCCGTTGACCATGACTTCAAAGTGGAGGTGGCAGCCCGTGGAGGCGCCCGTAGTGCCGCTCAATGCGATGACATCGCCTCGGCCAACCGTTTGGCCCACCTGGACGTTGAACGACGACAAATGGTTGTACGTGGTTTCCAGGCCGTTGCCATGGTCCACCACAATGCGGTTTCCGCCGCCATACGGATGCCAGCCGGCGAAGGTGACCTTGCCGGCCGCGGCAGCATGGACCTGGGTGCCGCACTGGGCCACGAAGTCCTGGCCGCGGTGGAACTCCCCCAAACCGCCCGTGATGGGATTCACGCGGTAGCCGAAAGGCGAGGCCGTGGTCAGGGTGTCCAGGGGCGCCCCCAGGGTGCCCTTGGAGGACGAGGTCTTGATGGTGCCGACGGACTGTGCGCTCAAGAGCTGCTTGAGCTTGCTGTCCGGATCCGCCGTGGTTGACACTGCGGCACGGCTGAAGTCGATCGTGGCGCTTGCCGCGGCCGGAATCTCGGGCTGGGTGCCCACAGCCGAGGCGGCCTGGCTTGAATCCGCCGTGGCCGTCATGGCGCCGGTGCCCGGCATGGCGACTGTCAGGATGAGGCCCGTCGTGGCGAGGGCCACTCCGGCCTTCTGTCCCGCTCCGCTCGCGGCGGCGAATTCGGCCATCTGTCGCAAAGGACCCTTGCGGCGGCGAAGTTCGCGATGGGGATCGCGCGGCCGCTCGTGCTCGACGGCGCTTGTGCTCCGCAGCTCAGCAGTAGGACCGGACGCGCGCCTGCGGCCCCTGGTGTTCTGCGTGGTCAAGGTTTTCCTCTCTGGCAAGCCTGCGAAGTTAGCTGTCGGATTCGGGCCAGAGAGATCGTGGACCCGGTCCGCGCGAAGGGCACGAAACGCAAGGTACCCGGAGGGGCCTTGCGTTGTTTGCACTTCCGCTACGGACTTCACCCCAAGGCCGTCTTTCGACAGCCGATGGTGGTTCCTCCGTTTCTGCCAGTGAATGGACTAATCCACCTGATCCGCTGGCAGAACTCGGCTTCGGATCAGGTAACGCTTTGGTATCGGCGCCAGTATTTAACTATAGGGGATTAAGCCCCACGGTAATAATTTCGTTATCTTTGCGGGCGACCCCGCCGGGCCGGCTAGGCGACCGTGACAAACACGTGCGAGGCGACCTCAGGCGGCAGCTCCAGCGCGCCCTCGATATTGGGCACGCGAACGGAGATGTACTCCCCTACGCGCTCCAGGGACACCCTGGCGCCCGGGCGGATTCCGCCCTCGTCCAACTGGACCAGAAGTTCCGGTTCCACCTGGATCGGTTCAGCCAGCCGGCTGACGGTGACCCGGTTTTCAGGTGAATATTCGTTCATCGCGTCAAGAAGGTTGACCACGCCATCCGTAAAGGCGTGGGACGCGGCTCCACCCAGCGCTTCGAGTCCGGGAATGGGTTTGCCATAGGGCGATTCCGTGGGGTGGTCCAGCAACTCATAGAGCCGCCGTTCCACGCGCTCACTCATGACATGCTCCCAACGGCACGCTTCATCGTGCACGTAGGCCCAGTCCAGTCCAATGACATCTGCCAGGAGCCGTTCGGCGAGCCGGTGCTTGCGCATGACCTCGGTGGCGCGTTTCCGGCCCGTTTCAGTCAGCTCAAGGTGCCGGTCGTTGGACACAATCACCAGGCCGTCGCGCTCCATCCGCCCGATCGTCTGGGAAACGGTGGGGCCGGAGTGCCGCAAGCGCTCGGCGATGCGGGCGCGAAGAGCCACGATGTTCTCTTCTTCAAGCTCCAAAATGGTCCGAAGATACATCTCAGTGGTATCGATCAGATCCGTCATCCAGCTCAGCTCCTCGAGCGCAGTATCTTGCGTATTTTCGCCAGCTCCAAGCTTAGCTTATTTGGAATTACTCCGGATAATTCCGGCGCTTGTCCACCGCCCGGTCCGCCGTCCTCTCCTGAGCCGGCCGAACAATGGTTTCCACGTGGCGGACTATGACACCTTCGGTTCTGCCCCCGACTGCGGCGTCAGGCAGAATTGGGGAGTCGAAGGGGCAGCTTGCCACCTGCCACGACCCATCTAGGCCGCTACTTCACCATTGGAGCATCCCGTGAGCGACAACAGCATCACCATCCCCGCCGATTTGCTGCCCAAGGACGGCCGCTTCGGCGCCGGGCCCTCCAAGGTCCGCCCGGAGCAGATCGAGGCCCTCTCCGCCGCCTCGACAACGATCCTCGGCACCTCCCACCGCCAAGCACCCGTCAAGAACCTGGTGGGCTCCGTCCGCGAGGGACTTAGCCAGTTCTTCCGTGCGCCCGAGGGCTACGAGGTGATCCTCGGCGTCGGAGGCTCCACCGCGTTCTGGGACGTCGCCAGCTTCGGCCTGGTCGAGAAGAAGGCCCAGCACCTCTCCTTCGGTGAGTTCGGTTCCAAGTTCGCTTCGGCGACCAACAAGGCACCGTTCCTTGAAGCTTCCTCCATCATCACGTCCGAGCCTGGTACCCGGCCGGTTTCCCAGGCCGAAGCAGGCGTGGACGTATACGCGTGGCCACAGAACGAAACCTCGACGGGTGTCGCCGCTCCGGTCAAGCGCGTCCAAGACGCCGGCGAGGGTTCACTTGTCTTGGTGGACGCGACGTCCGCAGCCGGCGGCCTGGATGTTGATGTTGCCGAAGCCGACGTCTACTACTTCGCCCCGCAAAAGAACTTTGCGTCCGACGGAGGCCTGTGGCTGGGACTCTTCTCCCCCGCCGCCCTGGAGCGCGCGGCCCGTATCAAGGCAAGCGGCCGCTGGATCCCAGATTTCCTCGACCTGCAGACGGCTATCGACAACTCGAAGCTCAACCAGACCTACAACACGCCGTCCCTGTCCACCTTGGTGACATTGGATGCCCAGGTCCAGTGGCTCAACAAGAACGGTGGCCTGGATTTCGCTTCCGGACGCACCGCGGACTCCGCAAGCCGTATCTACAGCTGGGCAGAGGCTTCCGAGTACGCCACCCCGTTCGTGGCAAAGACCGAGGACCGCTCCAACGTCATTGCCACGATCGATTTCGATGACTCGATCGACGCCGCGGCCATCGCCAAGGTGCTCCGCGCCAACGGGATCGTGGACACGGAGCCCTACCGCAAGCTGGGCCGCAACCAGCTGCGCATCGCTACCTTCGTTGCCATCGAGCCGGACGACGTCTCCGCATTGCTCGCCAGCATCGACTTCGTGGTGGGCGAACTGAAGAAGTAAGGGCCTGCCGCATTCCCGCGGTCAGGACTGGTCGGCGTCGTCCGGGTGGGGATCCCGGGCGGCGCTGTCCCTTTTAACGGCGTCCCTATTAGCTGGACCCGCGCCTTGGGACTCAATCCGGAAGAACCGCATCCCGCCGGCGCTGCGGTCGAAGCGGAGCCGCAACTGGCGCGCGCGGATGATCCACACGATGCCGACGACGGCGGTGCTGGCGCCCGCGGCGGCGGCCACTCCCACTGCCCACCGGGGTCCGGCGACGTTGGACACCCAGCCGACGAACGGTGCGCCGATGGGCGTTCCACCCATGAAGATGGCCATGTAGAGTGCCATGACCCTGCCGCGCATGACAGGTTCGGTGGTGGACTGCACGTAGCCGTTGGCGCTCGTGATCATGGTCAGGGCAAACAGTCCGCAGGGAATCAGCGCCAAGGCAAACATGGTGTAATTCGGCGCGAGGGCGGCCAGCCCGCTCGCGAGGCCGAACCCGCCTGCCGCTGCGAAGATGAGCCGCATGCGTGGCCTCCCTCGCCGGGCGGAAAGCAATGCTCCTGCGACGGAGCCGATCGCCATGACCGAGTTGAGCAGCCCGAATGCCCCCGCGTCCATGCCGAACTCCGTGCCGACCATGGCCGCGATGAAGAGGACGAAGTTCAGTCCGAACGTGCCCATGATGAAAATCGCGACGAGGACAACCCCAATGTCCGGGCGATTGCGGACGTAGCGAAGCCCTTCACGGATGCGGCCTTTGCCCGCGGCGGCCCGGGGTTGGACGCGCAAGGAGGAAAGAGGGATGGCCCGGATCGCGCCAAGCATCGCGAGGAAGGTCAGGGTATTGATCATGAATACCCAGCCCGGCCCCACGGCCACCGTCAACACGCCGGCCACCGCGGGACCGATCATGCGGGCGACGTTGAAGGACGCGCTGTTCAGCGCAACGGCGTTGGAAAGATAGTCGTCCTTGACCAGCTCCGAGACGAACGTCTGGCGGACGGGGGCGTCAAGTGCCGAGACGACGCCAAGCAACAGCGCGAACACGTAGACATGCCACAACTGCGCCGCACCGCTTAGGACCAGGAGTCCCAAGCCAGTGCTCAGGACCGCCATGGCCGATTGCGTCATGACGAGGAGCCTGCGCCGGCTGTAGCGGTCGGCAAGCAGTCCGGCCCACGGCGCCAGGAAAAGCTGCGGACCCAGTTGGAGGGCCAAGGTCACGCCCATCGCACCGGCATCGTGGTTGCTCAGATGGGCGAAGACCAGCCAGTCCTGGGCAGTCCGTTGCATCCACGTGCCGATATTGGAAACGAGCGCACCGATGAACCAAATGCGGTAGTTAAGGACACCGAGCGATTTGAAGGTGGACATCAGTTGCCACCTTCACGAAATTCACTCGCCGGGTCCGCCAAGGGCTAGTCAGCCTCGATGTCGTCGGCGTCGTCGCTCTCTTGTTCGTCACCCGGGGCGGCGACGTCCTCACGGGAAGGGTCGCCGTCGTCGTCCGCGTCAACGGGGACTCCGGCTTCCTCCGCCTCCTCGGCCGCGGTAGCCTCGTCCTCCGGACGGACGCGCTTTGCCCACGGCACCCATTCAGGAGCGAGGATGGAGTCCTCAGACGGCAGCAAGCCAAGCTCGCTGACGGTGACCACTTTGGAGCGCGAGTTGCGGGTCACGACGGCGTACCACTGCCACCCGCCGTACCCGGCCAGCCGCGATTCGAACAGGTGCGTGACGACGCGTTCGCCTTCCGAGCGCGCGGCAATATGCGGCCCGATTTCTGCCGGCTTGGCAATGGTCTCCACCGCATTGCGGGCGACGTCGACGGCGGCCGCAAGGAAAGCGTCCGGCTTGCCGACGCGCCACACAGGAATGCCGGTGCGGGGTTTCGCCGTTGATGTCATGGCAGGTTTAAGCTTCCAGCTCGTCGGCAACCTTGCGCAGGGCTGCTGCGATGGCTTTGCCCTTGGCGCCTTCAGGGTACTTGCCGGCGGACAACGTGCCGGAGAGGTTGTCCAGTACAGATACGAGATCCTGGACTACCGGAGCGAGCTCGCGGGCGTTCATGCGCTTGGCCTTGGCGATGGAAGGCAACTTGTCCAGGACCCGGAGGCCCAGCGCCTGGGCGCCCCGGCGACCGTCGGCGACGCCGAACTCAACCCGGGTTCCTGCCTTGAGATCCGCTACGCCTTCGGGCAGTGCGGATTTGGGCAGAAACACTTCCTGGCCGTCCTCTGCTGCGAGGAATCCGAAGCCTTTTTCCTTGTCATACCACTTGACCTTGCCGGTGGGCACGTAATCAACCTTCTTCGTTCTTACTTGCGAGACACAGCCGGCACGCCACCGCATCCGCAGGAGACTGCGGGAATAGGGGTGACTGCCTGGACCATGTTGGTCTATTGCTTCAAGGTTATCCTGCCCGGCCACCGATTCGCGCTTTGAGACCCCGCAGGCAGGTCCCGCCGCCTTTTGCCCGCGGCCAGGCTGCACCCTCGCCTGGAACAGGGGATGCGGCCCGGGACTGTTAGCGTTGCTTCCATGATTCCCCACGACTTCCGCCGCCCGCTCACGATCGTTGCCGCCGTCGTCGCAGTCCTGTCCCTGGCTTCCGTAGCCGCCGTCATGGGGATCGCTTTCGCCAACGGAGTGGCACCGGTGTGGGTCACGTCCGCCGCTCTCTACGGGCTGCCGCTCGCCTTTATTTTGATGGCCGCGCTGGTGGTGGACGCTGTGTGGGCGCGGCGTCGGCAATGAGCAGCCGGAAAGCCCGACGGCGGACCCGGCTGGCTGTAACGTTGAATTGATGTCCCTTATTCGCGCGCTCAGCAAGGAACTGGAAGCGCGCAGCGATGATTCGCTGCGGGCCTTGTTTGCCGCGCGGCCGGACCTCATCTCCCCGGTGGTCCCGGACTTCGCTGCGCTCGCGGCGCGGGCAAGCGCCCGCGTCAGCGTGCAGCGCGCCTTGGAACGGCTCAACAAACCGGAGATGCAGGTACTGGAGACACTCCACCTATGCACCAACACGGACACGGGCCACAGCGTGTCGGCGGCGGGACTCAAGAAGTGCATCAATGGCGCCACCCTTGCCGCGCTCGAGCCGATCCTGAACAAGCTCCAGGAACTCGCCCTCATCCACCGGGCCGATCCGCCGGCCACGGTCCACAATCCGGGGCGGCAGCGGTTCTACTTGCCGGTGGGCAGCCTCAAGGACGTCATCGGCATCTATCCAGCCGGTTTGGGCCGCAGCTACACCGAGTTGGTTCGGCTGCAACCGGCCTTCGCCCAGCGCGTGGTGCATCTCGTTGCCGAACTCCACCAGAGCGGCGCCGATATCCTGGCCGCCACGACGCCCATGGATGCTGCGTTGGCGCTGCAACGCTGGACCTCGACGCCGGAGAACCTTCAGCACATCCTGTCCGAGGCACCCGTACGGACGCGTCCCCTTTTGAACAAGTTCGGCAGTTGGGCCATGGGGGCCGTTCCCCAGGCCCAGCGCAAGGCTTCCGTGCTCCATGAAGGCCGCGACGTCGGTCCCGTGGACTGGCTCCTGGCCCGCGGTCTGCTTGTCCCCTTGGACGCCGGCCACGTTGAGCTCCCGCACAGCGTGGGCCTGTCCCTGCGCGGCGGCGCAATCGTGGACCACTTCACCTTGAAGCCTCCCGTTCCTGAACTGGGCCAGACGAGTGCCGCGTTGCGCCGGAACGCCGCCATGGGTGCCATCGCAGAAGCGCTCCGGTTGGTGGGTGAACTCCTCTACGCGGTCCGCGAGCAGCCCGTGGTCACCCTGCGCAGCGGAGGGGTGGGCGTGCGCGAGCTCAAACGCCTTGCCGACAGCCTCCGTCTGGGGCTGTCCGAGACCGCCCTGATCCTCGAGCTCAGTGCCTTGTCAGGATTGCTGCGGCTCGATGTGGACAGTTCCACCTGGGTGCAGCCGCCATCGCTGGAATGGCTCACGCTCCCCCGCCAGGAACAGTGGCTCTGGCTGGTCAACGCCTGGCTCGCGAGCGAGCGCGCCCCCTCCCTTGTGGGCCAAACCCTTCCCGGGCCCGCCACCACGGCACCGCGATCCGGCTCTCCGGCAACCCCCATCAATGCCCTGTCCGCAGAGGCCCAACGCCCTGACGCTCCGCTGGTCCGCAAGCGGATCCTGGAGATCCTCGAAGAGCTCACCCTCGAGGTGGAAGCACCGGACGGCAAAGCTCCAGTGCTGAACGCCGAGGCCGTCATGGAACGCGCGGAATGGTCCCAGCCGCGGATGTCGCGGCGGTTCAGCTCCCTTGTCCGCGGGATCCTGCACGAAGCCGAACTCCTGGGGCTCATGGGCTCCGGCGCCCTGACCCAGCTTGGTTCGGCGATCGCCACCGAACAGCCCGAGTTGGCCCTCAGCATCCTCGGCGAACATCTGCCCGCCGCCGTCAACCACGTCCTGCTCCAAGCGGACCTGACCGCCGTCGCGCCGGGGTACCTGGCACCTGAACTGAGCGAAAAACTGCTCTTGATCGCCGACGCCGAAGGCCAGGGCCCGGCCACGATCTTCCGCTTCTCCGGAGATTCGATCCGGCGCGCGCTGGACGCCGGCCAGGACGCCGAAACCATCCTCGCGTTCCTGCGCACCCACTCTGCCACTGACGTTCCGCAGCCGCTCCGCTACTTGATCAAGGACATTGCCTCGAGGCACGGCCGGCTGCGGGTCGCGAGCAGCCCCAGTTTCATCCAAAGTGACGACGAGGCCGCCATCGCCGAGCTCGTCCGCGAGCCCGGGGCCGCAAGCCTGGGGCTTGTCCGGATCGCCCCCACGGTACTGACCTCCAGCGCGAGCCCCCGGGAGACCGTGAGGGTGCTGCGCGAGCTGGGACTCTCGCCTGCCGTGCAGGAGGCGGAGACCGCCGTCGTGCGCTATAAGAGGACGGCGTCGGTGGCCGCTGGCGCCCGTCCCGTGTATACGGCGCCCCGCACCGCACCACCGGACGACGACGTCGACGCCCAGCTCGCGGTGTTGAGGCACCATCGGGCGGTCCACGGCGAGGTGACCGGCGAGGCGGCAACGCAACTGGGCCTCGAAACCCTGCAGAGGGCCATCCGGCTGAAGCAAGCGGTCACCATGAACGTGGTTGACGGCTTGGGGAATTCCAACACCGAAACCGTTGTTCCGGTATCGGTGTCCGGAGGGCGCGTCCGGGTGTTCGACGCCGCCAGGGACACCGAAAGGGTCTTGTCCATCCATCGCATCATCGATGTGGAACCTGCGGGCGAGCCGCACAAGTGAGGAAGCAATAGTGAGCGACGGTCCGCTGATCGTACAGAGCGACAAAACCATCCTGCTGGAAGTCGACCACGAGCTCGCCACCGAGGCACGGCATGCGATCGCGGCGTTCGCCGAGCTTGAGCGCGCCCCCGAACACGTCCACAGCTACCGGCTCACCCCTTTGGGCCTGTGGAATGCGCGCGCGGCGGGACTGGACGCCGAAAAAGTCCTCGACACTCTCCTGCGCTATTCCCGTTTCCCGGTGCCGCACTCTTTGCTGATCGACATCGAAGAGACCATGTCCCGCTACGGCCGCTTGCGCCTGGAAAAGGACCCGCAACACGGATTGGTCATGCGGACCACCGACTACCCCGTACTCGAGGAAGTCAGCCGGGCCAAGAAAATCGCGCCGTTGCTGGGGCCCAGGATCGACGGCGAAACCGTCGTGGTGCATTCCTCCCAGCGGGGACAGCTCAAGCAATTGCTGCTCAAGCTCGGATGGCCGGCCGAGGACCTCGCCGGCTACGTGGACGGCACGCCGCACCTGATCGCCTTGAACGAGGACGGTTGGCACCTGCGGCCGTACCAGAAGCTTGCCACGGAGAACTTCTGGGCGGGCGGCAGCGGCGTCGTCGTGCTGCCCTGTGGCGCGGGCAAGACCTTGGTGGGGGCCGCAGCCATGGCTACGAGCTCCACCACCACGCTGATCCTGGTGACCAACACGGTCGCGGCCCGGCAATGGAAGGACGAACTCCTCAAGCGGACGTCGCTGACGGAGGAGGAGATCGGCGAGTATTCGGGCGCGGTCAAGGAAGTCCGGCCCGTCACGATCGCCACCTACCAGGTCCTGACCACCAAGCGCGGAGGCCTTTACCCGCACCTGGAACTCGTGGACGGGCACGATTGGGGACTCATCATCTACGACGAGGTCCATCTCCTCCCGGCTCCGATCTTCCGGATGACCGCGGACCTGCAGGCCCGGCGGCGCCTGGGACTCACGGCGACGCTTGTGCGTGAGGATGGCCGCGAGGGCGAGGTCTTCAGCTTGATCGGTCCCAAACGCTACGACGCACCGTGGAAGGACATCGAAGCCCAGGGCTACATTGCGCCGGCGGACTGCGTGGAGGTCCGGGTAGACCTGCCTAGGGACGAGCGCGTGGCCTACGCGATGGCTGAGGATGCGGACAAGTACCGGCTCTGCGCGACGTCCGAGACCAAGACCCACTTGGTGGAGCAGCTCGTTGCTCTGCACCAAGGCGAGCCGCTGCTGGTGATCGGCCAGTACATCGACCAGTTGGATGAGATCGGCGAGCGCCTGGACGCTCCCGTGATCAAGGGCGATACGACAGTCAAGGTGCGGCAGAAGCTCTTCGACGCCTTCCGGGCCGGTGACATCAAGACCCTCGTGGTATCCAAGGTGGCCAACTTCTCGATCGACCTACCCGAGGCATCCGTGGCGATCCAAGTGTCGGGGTCTTTCGGTTCCCGCCAGGAGGAAGCTCAACGCTTGGGGCGCCTGCTTCGGCCCAAGCAGGACGGCCGCGCGGCACGCTTCTACTCCTTGGTGGCCCGGGACACCCTCGACCAGGATTTTGCGGCCAAACGGCAGCGCTTCCTCGCCGAACAGGGCTACGCCTACCGGATCATGGACGCCAAGGACGTACCCGCCGGGTAAGGCGCGTCATTTTTTCTGGCTAGGCAACCAGCTGTTGTGCGTGTTCCTGGGGCTGCGCTCCTTGCCGCACGACGACGTCGACCACAGCCCAGGACTCCTCGTCCTTGAGCTGCGCATCCGCGAAGCGTTCGGCGGCGCGGCGGTCGCTGAAGTCCTCGTGCTCGATGCGTCCGGAGAGCGTGTCCAGGTAGCTGACATGGAATTCGACGTCTTGAATTTCAACGCGTGATTCTTGTTTGTTTTCCATGGCTCAAGTGTGAATCCGGGGTCCGACAATTTAGGACTGTGCCCGCGGCGTGTTGGCTTTTGGCCGGATTGCCGAGGCCTGCGCAGCACCATTCAGGCCCTGCGCAGCACTTCCGCGGCGGTGCTCCGGACCGCCTCGGTCACAGCGTCCAATATGCGCGACGGTGTCCGCCACCTTTGCCAGTACAGAGGCACGTCCAATGGCCGCTCAGGCGCGAGTTCCACCAGGGATCCATCGGCTATGTCCCGGCCGCATTGCGGTTCAGGCAGCAATCCCCACCCGAGCCCCAAACGAATGGCCTCGGCAAACTCCTGGCTGGACGGAACAAAGTGGCGCGGGCCTGCAGGCTCCATCCCACGAGCCGCACCGCCCAGGAGTTCCAGGAAGCGGTGCTGGTACTCGTCCTTGCGGTCGAAGTCGACGGCGGGAGCAGCGCAGAGCGAGGCGACATCGACGCCGTCGGGAAGCCACCGTGCCCTGAAGCCCGGAGTGGTGACGGCACGGTATCGCATGCTCCCGAGCGGCTCAACCCGGCATCCCTGCACCGGCTCAGGAGTCGCGGTCACTGCGGCCATGACAGTTCCGGCGCGCAGCATGGACGTGGAATACTGCTCGTCGTCGCGGTGAAGATCGAAGACAGCGTTCAGCTCCGCGGGAACCCTTGTCAGGGCCTTGAGGAACCAGACGGACAAGGAATCCGCGTTGACGACGATCGGAACCGAGACCATCGGGGATTCGCCGGGCAGGCCCAGTTCAAGTTCGGCGTCGGCCTCCAACTGGGCGAGCTGCCGCGCCAATCTGAGCACCACATGTCCCGACTCCGTGGCCTGGACCGGATTGCTGCGCTGCAGCAATACCCTTCCGGACGCTTGTTCAAGCGCCTTGAGACGCTGGGAGACCGCCGACGGCGTGACGTTCAGTGACCGGGCGGCGGCGTCGAGCGTGCCTTCCGTGAGCACGGCGGCGAAGGTGTGCAACTGTTCGGAGGAGAATCTGGCCATAAGACAATCTTACGATGCTTAAGAATAATTAGCTGGACTAATGACGAAGGTGGAACTTAGCCTCGAAGAATGAACTCCCCCGACGTCTTCCACGCCGCCGGCTTGGGCCTCGGCACAGGCCTGGCCCTCATTGTCGCGATTGGCGCCCAAAATGCCTTCGTCCTCCGGCAGGGCATCCGCGGCGAGCATATCGGTGCGGTCGTTGCCGTGTGCGCCATCTCGGACGCCGTGCTCATCGCGGCCGGGGTACTCGGCACAGGCGCCCTGCTCGCCGCGGCGCCTGCCGCCGTCGTCGTTCTCCGCTTTGTCGGTGCGGCATTCCTGGTGACATACGGCGTGATGGCGGCACGGCGCATCCTAAGGCCGCAAGCGCTCGTCTCCGCGGAGCCTGGACCGTCGGGGGCCGGCCGAAGCGGACTGGCGTCAGCACTGGCGACTGTCCTGGCGCTGACATGGCTCAACCCCCACGTCTACCTGGACACCGTATTGCTCCTGGGATCCGTGGCGAACGCGCAAGGGCCCGGCCTCCAGTGGTGGTTCGGCGCCGGAGCCATGCTGGGCAGTATCCTATGGTTCTGTTCCCTCGGCTTCGGCGCGAAACTGCTGCGCGGATTCTTTGCGCGACCGGCGTCCTGGCGAATCCTTGACGGCGGAATTGCTGTCACCATGGTGGGACTCGGCGTCGGGCTGGCTCTCGGCAGTTAGCCCGGGCCCACAACCACGACACCCCGATAATTCTCACAACAAGCGTCCAGTCAACTCCCAGAAACTGGGAGCATCATGAATGGTATGAAAAAGAACGGCCCCGAAGCCAAGCTCCTCGTCGTCGACGACGAACCCAACATCCGTGAGCTGCTCTCCACCTCGCTGCGCTTTGCTGGCTTTGAGGTCGTTGCGGCGTCGAACGGCCGCGAAGCGCTCGCTGCCGCCGATCTTCACGCCCCGGACCTCGCGGTCCTGGATGTCATGCTCCCCGACATGGACGGGTTCACTGTCACCCGCCGCCTTCGCGCCGCCGGTAAGCACTTCCCTGTCCTGTTCCTGACTGCCAAGGACGACACGGAGGACAAGGTCACGGGCCTGACCGTGGGCGGCGACGACTACGTCACCAAGCCTTTCAGCCTGGATGAAGTGGTGGCGCGGATCCGCGCCGTGCTTCGCCGCACGCAGCCAATGGAAGACGACGACGCCGTCATCCGCGTGGATGACCTGGAGCTCGACGACGACGCGCACGAGGTCCGCCGCGGCGGCACCATCATCGAGCTGTCGCCCACCGAGTTCAAGCTGCTCCGCTATCTCATGCTGAACCCCAACCGGGTGCTTTCCAAGGCGCAGATCCTGGACCACGTCTGGGAATACGACTTCAATGGCGACGCCTCGATTGTTGAGTCCTACATTTCCTACCTCCGGCGCAAGGTGGACATTGATCCGGATGCCACTGCCTTGATCCAGACCAAGCGCGGCGTCGGTTACGTATTGCGGACGGCCGAGAAGCGCTGACTTTGTTCAACCGTTGGAAGTCGGCCTCCCTCAGGTCGCAGCTGGTCGCCATCATCATGGGGCTGCTGCTCCTTGCCTTGGCCGCCACTGGCGCCGGGACGCTGACGCTCGTCAAGAGCTACCTCCAAGGGCAAGTGGATGACAAACTCAGGGCTGCCGTCCAGATCGCCCAGCAGCAGCAGTCCTTTGCCAACCTGTCTGAGGCGAGCCCCGCCGTGCCCACGGACTATTCCCTGACGCTCTACGTCCAGGGCCAGCCGCCCTATCCGTTCGGCGGAAGCAAGACGGATCGGCCGAGCATCGCCAACATCACCCCGGGTGAGGCCAAGAACCGCAATTACGCACCCTTCCAGGTGAACGGCACCGCTGGCGGCGATTGGCGTGTGGTGGCGGTCAACGTAGTGGACAACCGGACCGGGCAGAACGCGGTGGTGATCGTGGGCCTGCCGCTGTCCCCCGTGGACCGAGTCATGGAACACGCCACGCTCGTGGTGGTCGGCGTCGGACTCTTGACCCTGGTGCTCGCGTTCTTCATCGCGACATGGACCGTTGCACGTTCCTTCCGCCCCCTCGCCCGCGTTGAGAAGACGGCGGCCGCAATCGCTGCCGGTGATCTCTCGCGTCGCGTGGATATCGAGAATCCGGTCACCGAGGTCGGCCGCCTGGGCGCTTCCCTCAACGCCATGCTCGCGCACATTGAATCGTCCTTTGCGGCGCGTGCCGCCTCCGAGGCAAGGATGCGGCGATTCGCCGCCGACGCCTCCCACGAGCTACGCACGCCCTTGGTCACCATCCGCGGCTTCTCCGAGCTTTACCGCCACGGCGCCCTTGCCACGCCGGAAGACGTGGGCACCGCCATGGGCAGGATCGAGAGCGAAGCCAAGCGCATGGGATCCATGGTGGAAGACCTGCTGCTGCTGGCCCGCCTGGACGAACAACGGCCTTTGCAGCTCAAGCCGGTGGATCTGCACCTACTGGCGAATGACGCCGTCGTAGACTCACTCGCAACGTCGGGCGAGCGGAAGATTTCGCTCACAGGGCTCGACGGCGGAGCGGCAGCGCCCGCCCCGGTCCAGGGTGACGAGGCCAAGCTTCGTCAGGTCCTGGGGAACCTGGTGGGTAACGCCTTGCGCTACACCCCCGAAGGAACGCCGATTGAGCTCGCCGTCGGGGTCCGGAACACGCCCGCCGGCCCGTTGTCCGTTCTCGAGGTGCGGGACCACGGCAGCGGCATTCCGGCCGAGGAACTGCCCCGGATTTTCGAGCGCTTTTACAGGGCGGACACTTCGCGCACGCGGGAAACGGGCGGCAGCGGGCTCGGTCTCGCGATTGTGGCTGCAATTGTCGGATCCCACCGCGGTACCGTCCGGGTCGAAGAGACCGACGGCGGCGGAGCCACCCTGGTTGTCAGCCTCCCCTTCCAGGACGAGCTGTCCGAGATGCCCGAAGATGCGGGCATCGCCGAGGCGGAGATCTCCGACTAGCAGTTTTCTATGCCTGGCGGCTTGATTGAGCGAGTTGTCCACATAGGGAGATTCGGCACTGTCCGGGCCATGTGACGGCTTCTAGGCTCGTGGTGTGGACCACAAGCCAGCCGCACCTGCGGATCTCTTTGATTGAAAGGCAACGCCCCATGAGCGTCATCTCCGTCGATACCGAACTGCTCCAGCTCAAGTCCGCCAACGTCAAGGCCACCGTGGATCGGATCAGCGCCGATGTCCAAGCGATGAAACGGGGCCTGGACGAGCTCCAAGCTACGTGGAAGGGATCAGCGGCCAACAACTTCCAGGCCCTCGTCTCGGAGTGGACGTTGACCCAGAACAAGGTGGAGGCTTCGCTGGCATCCATCAACCTCGCGCTGTCCTCCGCGGCGGCAAGCTACCTCCAGACCGAGCAAGGCAACACCCAGCGGTTCAGTTACTGACAGCTGGGCCCGGGATCCCGGCGGTGCGGCCAATCCGCCGTCCCGCCGGGGTCCAGCCGCTTTCCAGGGTCCGGTTGCTTCTGAGCCGTTACTTCTCCGGCGTCGACTGGTGGAAGCGCAACCGCCATCGGCCGTCGTCGAGCAACCAGATCGAGCTCCGCAATGCGGAGCCTGTTCGCCCATAACTTCTATAACTGAGCAGCATGGTGTTACTGGAGAGGCGTTCAGCGGAAATTATTTCTACTTCCGCGTTTTCCCCGGGATCGCCCTCCAACGCCATCATGAGTTCGTCCCGGGACCAGACGCGTCCGGAGCTGCCAATCTCGGTAAAGTCCGGGTGCAGCAGGATCCCTGTGCGCCCGAGGTCTCCCCTGACGTCGGGCCTCAGGAGCTCCCTCTCAAGGAGAATGACCGTTTCCTCGTCCGAGCGCCCTCCGGCCTGGCCAAGGACCCCTTCGTCGTCGCCGGCGAACAAAGTGGGCTCGATGAACGTCTCCTGCTCCGTGAACGCCCCCGCCGCGTTCGGCAAGGACGACCCGGTTGAGAGGTCCTGACCGCCGAACAACGTGAGGTCTTCATCCTGGGCATCCGCGTCGTCGTGGTCGTCGTCGAAAAGCGAGGGCGCCTCCATAGGCGCTGTACGGGCTGACGGCGTGCCAACTGATGGTGTGCCGACTGACAGCGTGCGGGACAAGGACCGTGCGGCTTCAGCTCCCGGATAGCCCGGCCCGGCAGGCGCGGCTATTCCCTGCTGGAACGCTGTGGCGACCGCACGCGCGCGATCGTCGGCCGCCTCGTTGAGGTCGTGGCCGGCATGGCCTTTGACCCACTCGAACGAGTACCTGCGGCCGACAATAGCCTGGTCGATGTCCTTGAGGAGATCGACGTTCAAGACGGGCTTCCCGTCCGCTTTGCGCCAGCCCTTGCGCTTCCATCCCGGCATCCACTTGGTGATGCAATTGATGACGTACTGGCTGTCGCAGAGAATCTTCAGCTCTTCATCGGGAACATGTGCCGTGGACCGGAAGAGGTCCAGCACCGCCATGAGCTCGCCCTGGTTGTTGGTTCCGTGCGGCCACCCCCCGGCCCTCCAGCAAGAGTCGTTCACGTACCAGGCCCAACCGGCAGGCCCGGGATTGCCGAGGGCAGAACCATCGGCGGCAGCAATAATCGTCATGGTTTCCATCCTGCCAGACCACCCCGACACTCCTTGACCCCAGAACTGAGCGGGCGTCCGCCCAAAACCCGACATACGTGAGCGGGCGTCCGTCCAAAACCCGACATACGTGAGCGGGCGTCCGCCCAAAACCCGACATACGTGAGCGAGCGTCGTTAAACGGCGACGACGGCCCCCACCTGAAGTGGGGACCGCCGTCGTGCGTGTGGCTGGTGGGCTACAGCGGGGGCTAGAAGCCGCCCATGCCGCCCATGTCGTCGCCGCCACCCATAGACGGAGCGTTCTTCTCCGGCTTGTCGGCAACAACGGCCTCGGTGGTCAGGAACAGACCAGCGATGGAGGCAGCGTTCTGGAGAGCCGAGCGGGTGACCTTTACGGGGTCGTTGACGCCGGCAGCCAGCAGGTCCTCGTAAACGCCGGTTGCAGCGTTCAGGCCGTGGCCCGACGGCAGGCCGCGGACCTTGTCGATGACAACGCCCGGCTCAAGGCCGGCGTTGTAAGCGATCTGCTTGAGCGGAGCGTCGATGGCAACGCGGACGATGTTGGCGCCCGTTGCTTCGTCGCCTTCGAGCTGCAGGTTGGCGAATGCCTTGGCACCGGCCTGGATGAGGGCAACGCCACCACCGGCGACGATGCCTTCTTCAACGGCAGCCTTCGCGTTGCGGACTGCGTCCTCAATGCGGTGCTTGCGCTCCTTGAGCTCTACCTCGGTTGCGGCACCGGCCTTGATGACTGCAACGCCACCGGCCAGCTTGGCCAGGCGCTCCTGCAGCTTCTCGCGGTCGTAGTCGGAATCGGAGTTCTCGATCTCGGCACGGATCTGCGCCACGCGGCCGGCGATGGCGTCGGCGTCGCCGGCACCTTCGACGATGGTGGTCTCGTCCTTGGTGACAACAACCTTGCGGGCGTTGCCGAGCAGTTCGAGGGTTGCGTTCTCGAGGCTGAGGCCGACCTCCGAGGAGATGACCTGGCCACCGGTGAGGATCGCGATGTCGGCGAGCTGTGCCTTGCGGCGGTCACCGAAGCCCGGAGCCTTGACGGCAACGGACTTGAAGGTGCCACGGATCTTGTTGACGATCAGGGTGGCCAGGGCCTCGCCCTCGATGTCTTCGGCGATGATCAGCAGCGGCTTGTTGGACTGCATGACCTTCTCCAGGACCGCAACGAGTTCCTTCACGTTGGAGATCTTGGAGTTGACGATCAGGATGTACGGGTCTTCAAGGATGGTTTCCTGGCGTTCTGCGTCGGTGACGAAGTAAGCGGAGATGTAACCCTTGTCGAAGCGCATGCCTTCGGTGAGCTCAAGCTCAAGGCCGAAGGTGTTGGACTCCTCGACCGTGATGACGCCTTCCTTGCCGACCTTGTCCAAGGCTTCAGCAATGAGGTTACCGATTTCGGTGTCGCCGGCAGAGATGGAAGCCGTGGCAGCGATCTCTTCCTTGGTCTCGATCTCCTTGGCGGAGGCGAGCAGCTCGCGGATGACGGCGTCAACAGCCTTCTCGATGCCGCGCTTGAGGGACAGCGGGTCGGCGCCGGCAGCTACGTTGCGCAGGCCTTCCTTGACCAAAGCCTGGGCCAGGACGGTGGCGGTAGTGGTGCCGTCGCCAGCGACGTCGTCCGTCTTCTTGGCAACTTCCTTGACCAGCTCTGCGCCGATCTTCTCGAACGGGTCGTCCAGCTCGATCTCCTTGGCGATGGAAACACCATCATTGGTGATCGTGGGGGCGCCCCACTTCTTTTCGAGGACGACGTTGCGTCCACGCGGGCCGAGGGTGACCTTGACGGCGTCGGCGAGGATGTTCAGACCCCGCTCGAGACCGCGGCGTGCCTCTTCATCAAATGCAATGATCTTGGCCATAACGGCGGTAGTCCTTTCGGGACAGTCGTTAAGAAGGTGCCTTCACTGCGGTGCCCGCGACGGACGATCCTTCGCATTCGGCCTCTGTACGCCGCGTGCTCCGGACCTCACCCCAGCAAGGTTTTCTTTGTTCCCCCAGGCACCGCCACCATTCCATACGGCCGAAGCCGTGAAGGATTAGCAGTCAATGCCTGAGAGTGCTAATCAATAATTAGCACTCACCCGAGGAGAGTGCAAGCAGGAAGAGCCGGAAACTACTCGCCACGCCCAGGGAATTCGCTACGGGCACAAGCCGTCACGGAGTCCGGGAGGCCGTCTCTTTGCCACTGACCCGCGCAGTGTTGTCAGCCCCGTAGGTGAAGACCATGTAATTGGACGAGGTAACGTCCCCGTTGGCGTCGAACCCGATGGTGCCGGACTCGCCGTCGTAATCCGGGAGCTTGGCCCCCTTCAGCACCTCGACGCAGTCCTTGTATGAGGCACAAGACGTACGTTCTTTCGTTGCCGCATCGCCCGACGCCGGACGCACTCCGCCGGACACAGTGGTGAGCCAGGCCGCGATCGAGCCTCCCGCATCGTCGCCCGCCGTTGAGGCGGCAAGCGCCGCGAGGGTGACGGCGTCGTACGTCTCGGCAGCGTACGTCGTGTCCTTGAGCTTGGGGTCGATGCCCGTCAGCTCGGCTTGGAACTCCGCACTCGGGAAGACGCCCGGAAGAATTCCCCGCGCGCCGTCGAGGCCACCTGCACCGAGCGCGGTTCCGTATTGGCGGATCGCGCCGTCGCTCAAGATCAGGCTCTTGCCGCTCAGCCCCGCATTCAGGAGCTCAGCCAGGGCGCCTTGGGCGCCATCACGGGCAACCACGACGACGGCGTCCGGCGTACCGGACTTGATGCCCGCCGCGGCGGGAGCTGCTTTGCCTGCCGCGAATTCCGCATTGGACACGGCGTCCATTCCGAGGCCGCGGGCAGCATCCATGACCGCTCCCGAGACGCGCGTACCGTAATCCCCGGCTTCGTGGAGGACCGAAATGCGCTTGGCGCCGGCGTCGCGGGCAAGCTTCGCCAGGACGCTGCCCTGTGCGGCATCAGCGGCAGACGTGCGGAAGTAGAAGCCGCCATTCTTGTAGCTGCTCAGCCCCGACGCCGTGTTCGCCGGCGAGATGAGCGGAATCCGGGCGGGAGAGAGCACATCGATCGCGGCGGGCGCATGGCTCGAATCGCTCGGCCCCACGACGACGTCTGCGTGGGCGGACAACAACGCCTTGGCTTGTGCCGCAGTGTCGGCAGAGAAGGCCGCCGCGCCGGCCCCTTGGCTAGCGCCACCGCCTTCACCGGCCGCCGACGCCGGTAGCAAGTCGACGGGACGGCCCTTGTATCCGCCGGCGTCGTTGATTTGTTTGACAGCCAACTTGGCGGCAGCCAGTTCGGACTCGTTGAGGAATGCGGAACCACCGGTATTGTCCAGGATCACGCCGATGCGCAGGACGCCGTCGCCGCTTGGGGTAACGGAGCTCAGTCTGGCGTTGCCGACGGGGGCGGAACATCCGGCCACTCCAAGGGCCAAGGCTGCCGAAGCTGCAAGAAGAGAAACTACCCGGGACCGGCGCGCTCCGAGGGGCCAGGACAGCCCTGTTGCCGCAACACCCACTAGATAAGCCGCACGCTTTCTGCCTGCGGGCCCTTCTGGCCCTCGCCCAGTTCGAAGTCGACGCGTTGTCCTTCTTCGAGCGCACGGAAGCCATCCATCTGGATGGCGGACCAATGCACAAAGATGTCGTCACCGGACTCATCCACGGTGATGAATCCGTAGCCCTTTTCGGCATTGAACCATTTGACGGTTCCCAAAGCCATGATCCCCACACTTTCAACTAGCAGTGGCCGGCTTCCGGGATCTCCGGGCCAGCTCACAACTACTGTAACCACAGTCACGTTGCCGTAGCGCAACCTTGGGTGCGGGTGGCCGCAATGTTATTGAGGCGTAACCGAGTTGCTATTTGTAACCGGGGCCCAGAACCACAACCACGGGCTGCTGGAACTCCGCGCTGTCCACGAGGTTGGAAATGCCCAGCAATTTGCCGAGGGCTTCGGCATTGCCCTTCTGCGCCGCGCCTTTGTAGAAGACCGACGACGTCTGCTGGGGCATGCCGCCCCAATTTGCGACAGTGGACAACGGCCATCCTCCGCCTTGCACCATGCCGGCCACACGCGCAGCCAGGCCACCGGTGGTGGTGCCGTTGTAGACCGCTACTGCCGCCGTCTTGTCCAATGGCGCCGTCGTGGGGGTCGGCGTCGGCGTGCTGGACGGAGTGTCGCCCGGGCTCGGCTGGGTAGACGGCTGGCTGGATGCCTGCGCAGAGCTGTTCGCCGAAGGTGGCGCCGCGGCGCTTTGCTTGGAAGTGTCAGCGGTGACGACGGCTTGCGGCGTCGTCGACGAGGTGAAGCCAAGCTTCGGAAGGATCAGGAAGGCAACGAGTCCTACAGCAAGTGCGATGCCGCCCAGCAGCAGCACCGGCCACAGGGCCGGCCGGGAAGCAGACGCGACGAGCCTGTGGACACCTTGCCGCGATGAGCTCTGCGGGACACGGTCGAATTCATCCCGGGCAAATTTGGTCATGGTGAAGCCTTGTCCTTGCTGCTTGCTGGCTGGGGGATCAGCGGGTGCTCTATGCGTCGGAACCGAGACGGCGCGCTGTGCGGGCCCTCTGACGTGACATACGTAGTCTACGCAATCTCTTGACCAGCATAGGATCGTGCGCCAATGCTTCCTCGGTGTCTATGAGGGCATTGAGCAGCTGATAGTAGTGGGTCGCGGAGAGATCGAAGAGTTCCCGGACGGCCTGTTCCTTGGCCCCGGCGTACTTCCACCATTGCCTCTCCAGGGCGAGCATCTGCTGTTCACGCTCGCCGAGCGGCGAATCACTGCGGAGTCCGGCGGACAGGTCTTCGAGCACCAATCCAGTTGCTTCGGACGCCATGGGTTCCCGTGCGGGTTCTGCCACGACACACTCCTTCGACGCATTGACTGAAAAATGTCCCCCGCCCATGGTAACGGGCGAATAACACCGATGTCATTTGCCCCGCCGCCTTGAGGGCCGGCGCTTTCCCCCGGACCGCGAGGACAGGGACAATGGCTGGGTGGCAGGCGAAGAAGCGTTATTTGAGCTTGAATCCGAAGATCACTCCGCCGGGTTCGAGGCACTACCCGGAATGGCCTTGGAGGATCTCATGGCGCCGGACTGGGCGGGCGCGCTCTCCGGCATCGAGGACGAGTTGCGCTCGGTGCTCGCCTTCGTGGCGGCCGAGGCCGGCCGCGGAGCGCACGTGCTGCCTGCGGCGTCCAACATACTTCGTGCCTTCCGGCAGCCGCTGGCCGACGTGAAGGTGCTGATCCTGGGCCAGGACCCCTACCCGACGCCGGGACACGCCGTCGGGCTCTCTTTCGCGGTTTCCGGACAAACACGGCCCATCCCCCGCAGCCTCTCGAACATCTACCGGGAGATGGAAACCGATCTCGGGCTCCCGCCGCGGGTCCACGGCGATCTTTCGGCCTGGACGGGCCAAGGAGTACTCCTCCTGAACAGGGTGCTCAGCGTCGCGGCCGGTGCTGCCGGCTCGCACCGGGGCAAAGGCTGGGAGGCCATCACGACGGCGGCGGTCACCGCCGTCGCCCGCCGACGAAATGCTGCCGGGCAGCAGAGTCCGCTCGTCGCGATCCTGTGGGGCAAGGACGCTGAAGCCGTACAGCCGCTGCTTGAAGGCGCCCCCGTGATCTCCTCCGCCCATCCCAGCCCGCTCTCCGCGTCGCGGGGTTTCTTCGGCTCTCGCCCGTTCAGCCGCGCCAACGCCCTGCTCCGGATGCAAGGCGCGGATCCCGTCATCTGGGAGCTTCCACCGCTGCCCTAGCTTAGGCTTGCCTACATGACATCTTTGCCCGCCACGTCGTCTGCATCCCGCAATACCCGCCCCCAAGTGAACCTGACTGTGCTGCGCACGGAACAGCTGTCGCCCCACATGGTGCGGATCATTGCTGGTGGACCCGGATTTGCCGGTTATGCGAACAACGGCTTCGTGGACCGATATGTGAAGATCGTGTTCCCGCAGCCCGGCGTCGAGTATGAGTTGCCGCTGGATCTGTGGGCCATCCGCGAGACCATGCCGCGCGAACAATGGCCGTACACCCGCACCTACACCGTCCGTTGGGTGGACGAAGCTGCGCAGGAACTGGCAATCGACTTCGTGGTCCACGGCGACGAAGGCCTTGCAGGCCCATGGGCCCTGGCGGCCCAGCCCGGCGACACACTTGTCTTCACGGGCCCCGGCGGCGCCTACAACCCGGCGCCCGACGCCGACTGGTACCTTTTCGCCGGCGACGACGCCGCGCTCCCGGCGATTGCCGCCGCGATCGAATCCCTGCCGGCCGACGCGAAGGGCCTTGCTTTCCTCGAAGTCGATAGCGACGCGGACATCCTTGATATCGCCGCTCCCGAGGGCGTGGAGCTGCGCTGGCTCCTTCGCTCCGGAGTCCCGGCCGGATCAAGCTCGATCCTGCTCGATGCCTTGGGCGAAGCCGAGTGGCTGCCCGGACGCGTAGACGTGTTTGCGCACGGTGAACGCGGCTACATGAAGGGCCTGCGCGACATCTTCTTCAAGCAGCGTGGGCTCGAGCGGTCCCAGGTATCGCTTTCCGGATACTGGGCCCAGGGGCGTGTGGAGGACGATTTCCAGGCGGAGAAGAAACTCCCTATCGGGCAAATCTAGCGGTCCTTACCGCTTGGCGGCCCAGCGGACGCGGCTAGCGCCGGCGCACGCGGCGGCGCTCGTTGCTGGCCAGTCCCTTGGTCAGTGGCCGGGCAAGGTTGTCCCCCAGCACGATTCCCGCGGCCACACCCAGCACGATTGCTCCGGCGTTGAGCATGCCTCCCGAACCCACCAGTACATCTGCTTCTTGCACCGTCAATACATACATGGAACGGAATATCTTCAGGCCCGGGAGCAGGATGAGGGCGGCCGGGACGGCGACCACGAGCTGCGGGGCTCCGAGCCTGAGCGCCACCATCCGCGCGAGCAGGCCGATGACCACGGCGGAAATCGCCGGCGAGAGCCGGTCTCCGAAACCAAGGCTGGAAGCCCCCCACAAGACGAAGTAACCCACCAAACCCACTGCCGCCGTCGGGAGCAGAAGTTTGAGCAGGGTCTGTTCGGTGATGCCGATGGCAATCACGGCTACGGCTATCAGGATGGCCTGGCCCCACAATGGATACGCCTCGGGGAATGTTTGCGTGACGTCGATCGCGACGCTGCCGATGAGGTCACCCACAACTACCGCGACGGCGATGCCCGCAACGATCGCGCCGAAGGTCAGGATCGTGGACAGGAATCGTCCGGCCGCAGTCACGGGGAATCCGTTGATGGCGTCTTGCACGGAAGAGACGAGCCGCCCGGTTGGCAACAGCAGGAGAATGCCGCCCGCCACGACGATGGACGGCGGGATGTCCGCCCCGGTCCAGTGGAGCATGAGCGCGATGAACGTGACCAGGAAGGAGCAGGCCGCTGTCACGAAGAAGTCGGGCGTGCGCCACTTGCCCAATTGCCGGGCCACGAGATTGACAAGCATGTTGGAGACGAAAGCCAGGGCGGAAGCGCCAAGTCCCCCGCCCAGGACTCCGACGAAGACAGCAGAGAAGACGCCGAACGCCATGGTGACCATCCACCGTGGGAAGGGCTTGCTGCTGCGGATAATGTCATCCAGCCGGTTCACCGCTTCCGACCTGCCTACACCGCCAGCCACGATATCCGTGACGAGTTGGTGCACCTGGGCCAGGCCTGCGTAGTTGTTGGTCCAGGAGCGAACAACCCGGAGCAGTGTGATGGGGGTCTGGTCCTTGGGCGCATAGTTGAGCGCGACCGACTGGTTGGTGATGTCCACTTCGATGTTCTTCAAGCCGAGCGCAGCCGTGACCGCGATGATGCTGGTCTCCACTTCCAGGGCACCTGCCCCGTAGCGGAACATCGTTTCGGCCATATGCAGGGCGAAGTCGATGGTCTTGCGGGCCGATGCGTCAACACCGCCCACATGGATGATGGGGTTGGCGTAGGGACTACCCGCCAGGCGGTCGACGATGCTCATGGGGGCAGTGGGAGGGTTCTCCCCCTGCACCAGCCTGCGAAGCATGCGCTTGGCGTTGACATTCTGGCGCACCTGGGATGGCTTGAGCGGCTGCGTCTTGGGCAAGCCATCCGTGTTGGGCCTGTTGTCGGGGCGGTCAGTCACGCGGGTGTTCCTCCAAAGGGCGTGGTTCCTCCATATACGGGGTAGTGCAACATGCGGTAGGCGGGGTGGCGCTGCGAGCCTTCTGGAACTGCTGGCCTAGTAGAACTGTTGACCCGTGCGACGGGTGTAGATCTGCCGTGCGATACGTTCGCCCGCAGCAGTCCAGAGCTTGTACTTCAGCGGGCTGATGACTTGGTCATAGCAGCCGACGAAGTCGGTGACGGTCTTGCTGAAGCTGGTCTTGAACAGGCCAAGTCCGTGGAACGGGTGCGAGGTGTCTTTGAGCCGGTCCGCGGGCGGAGTGCCGCAGAAATCGTACTCCGTGCAACCCAGTTCCTTGACCTGGTTGATGGCCGTCCACTGGACCAAGTGCGAATCGCCGTACTGCGCGCGCTTCTGCAGCGATCCGCCGTCCTTGTAGGTGCCTTTTCGGCCATAGTTGATGACGAAGGCTCCGACCGATGGCACACCGTTTTCAAAGACAAAGAGGAGCCTGCCCTGGCCACGCTCGATGAAGTTGGTCCAGAACTGGCGATAGTACCCGAATTCACGGACCCGCACTTGGGACTTCGCCTCAACCGTGTTAGTCATCAGCGCATACATCGAACGGAAGTTCTCTTCCGTGGGTTCCATGGTGTGCACTTCAACGCCTTCGCGGATGGCCCGGCGAACGGCGTTGCGGCCGCGGGAATGCAGGTTGCGCAGCAACTGGTTCTCCTCGGGAGAGATGTCCAGCAGGGCTGTGGAGTCGTTCGGCTGCAGGTTGGGGGTCTTGACCACTCCGGTGGCCTCGATCGCGTCCCGGGCTTCGCCACTGAGGACAATGTCCGGCTCCATCTTAACGGCGAAAACCCCGAGCTTGTCCCGCTTCACGAATTCCCGGTTTGCCTTGATGATCCCCGGAATGTCCTCGACGCCGGCAACGTCGGGGCCCTTGATGAGGTACCAGAGCTTGCCGAGCAGTGGAAAGCTCTTCTCCAGGACCAGGTTGTAGCTGCTGTAGTCCGCGGTCTCGTAGACGAGATGCAAGGGCTTCCAGCCAAAGTGTTGCTTCACGTCCGCGAAGGCCTCGGATTGGAGGAGGTTGCCGCCGTTGGGGTTGGCCGTGACGTGTTTGTCCCAGTGTTCGATTTCCTCGGCGGTGGCAAAGCGTGCGGTAAATTCTCGCAAGGGGGCCGTGTCCAATCAGTTGCGTACGTGAGGCAGCAGGCACCGGTGTGCGGCGCAGGCGTTCAGCTCCAAGTCTATCGGCCCCCACAGCAAGCTACTGCGTGGTCCGTTTCCAACGCCTTGAGCTGGGTCCCTTTCGATTTCTCACAGCCGCGGCAAAGGTTCCCCAAAGTCCGCAGCTATCCGGGCAACGGAAAGTGGTTACAACGAAAGCCGAACCAGGAGGATCCGTTGATCGTCTACCGCCCCCTTCCGCCGCTCACCACCGGCCGCAGCAACAGCTGGTGGTCGGTATTCGCCGCCATGGCATCCGCAGCATTGCTGGGCCCCGCTTGGCCATCCGGTGGCCGCCGCCTCGAATATCAAGAAGCGGCGGTCAGCACTCCACGACGTTGACGGCGAGGCCGCCCATGGCGGTTTCCTTGTATTTGGAGGACATGTCCTTGCCGGTCTCGCGCATGGTCACGATGACCTCGTCCAAGGAGACGCGATGGGTGCCGTCCCCCCAGAGCGCCATCTTCGCCGCGTTGATGGCCTTCGCCGCTGCGATCGCGTTGCGTTCGATGCACGGGATCTGCACGAGTCCGCCGATCGGGTCGCAGGTTAGTCCGAGGTTGTGTTCCATTGCGATCTCGGCAGCGTTTTCCACCTGTCCCGGGGAGCCGCCCATGACTTCGGCCAATCCGGCGGCGGCCATCGAGGAAGCGGAGCCGACCTCGCCCTGGCAGCCCACTTCGGCGCCGGAGATCGAGGCCTGCTCCTTGTAGAGCACCCCGACGGCGCCCGCGGCGAGCAGGAACTTCACCACGACGTCGTCGCGGTCCTGTTGCGTGGCCTTGTCCATGCCGGGGGCGAAATGCAAGGCGTAGTACAGCACGGCGGGGATGATCCCGGCGGCGCCGTTGGTGGGCGCGGTGACCACGCGGCCGCCCGAGGCGTTTTCCTCGTTCACGGCCAACGCGATCAGGTTCACCCATTCCTGCCAGTACTTCGGATCCCGGTAGTCAGGATCCTGGTCTTTGGTTTCCTTCAGGAGACGCTCGTGCCAGTCCGGGGCCCGACGGCGGACCTTCAGTCCGCCGGGCAGCACGCCTTCGCGCTTGAGGGACGTTTCAACACAGGCCTCCATGACGGACCAGATGTGCAGCAGGCCTTCACGGATTTCCTCTTCGGTGCGGGAAGCGCGTTCGTTGATAAACATGATGTCCGAGATGCCAAGCCCCTTGGAGGAGCAACGGCCCATGAGTTCAGCGGCAGTACGGAAGGGCAGCGGGAGTTCCTTCTTGGACTCCTCCAGTTCCTTCTGGGCCGCGTCCTCTTCACCCTCCCGGACGATGAAACCACCGCCCACGGAAAAGAACGTGGCCTCGTGCAGCACCTCGCCGTCGGCGTCGGACACGGAGAACTTCATCCCGTTCGTATGGCGGGGAAGAACTGTGAGCGGGTGCAGGATCATGTCCGCTTCCCCGTACGGCAGCGACACCCCCGATTCGGGATCGACCGCGCCGCAAAGGCTCAGCAGACCGGTCTCCGCGATCGACGCGAGCCGTTCCTCCACTTCCTCGGGGAGGATCTCCTCGGGGTGGTAACCCTCCAGGCCCAGCAGCACCGCAGTCATGGTGCCGTGCCCCCGGCCCGTGGCAGCCAAGGAACCATACAGATCAACGCGCAGCGACGCCACCCGTTCCAGGGCACCGGAATCCTTCAGCTCACCCGCAAAGACCGCAGCAGCCCGCATCGGCCCCACGGTATGCGAACTCGAAGGACCAATCCCAATAGAGAAAAGATCGAAGACGCCAACAGCCATGGTCGGTTCCTAACTAGATGGTGGGGGTTGGGGATGGGTGGCGGGTGACCGCATTCCTCCGCGTGCTGCTCCTTCGTCGCTTTGACGCACGCTTCCGGAATACGCTCACCCGCTGTCTAGCCGTCACCAGAGCGAACGGTCAATGTTCTCGCGCTTCAAAGGAGGCGACCAGAGGGCCCCTTCGGGCCCGGCCTCCGGCAGCATGCGTCTAAGGGAGCGTCACGTCCGCTCAGCGGGCGTCTACGCGACCGAGCATGCCGAGGAGGTCGGACCCGACGGGCGTTGCCGATCCGATCTCTGACTACGCGAGGTTCGCGACGCCCGGGTAGAGCGGGTGCGCGGCGGCGAGTGCCTCCACGCGGTGACGCAGGCCGGAGAGGTCCGCGCCGGCGTCGGCGATCAGTGCCTCGGCGATGATGTCCGCAACTTCACGGAACGCCGCTTCACCGAAACCGCGTGTTGCCAATGCCGGGGTGCCGATCCGCAGGCCGGAGGTCACCATCGGCGGGCGCGGGTCGAACGGAACCGCGTTGCGGTTGACGGTGATTTCGATCGCGGCGAGGCGGTCCTCGGCCTGCTGGCCGTCGAGTTCGCAGTTGCGCAGGTCCACGAGCACCAGGTGCACGTCCGTGCCGCCGGAAATCACGGAGATCCCCTTGGCCGTGACGTCGGGCTGGACGAGGCGCTCGGCCAGGATCCGGGCACCGGCCAGCACACGTTCCTGGCGTTCCTTGAACTCTTCCGAACCGGCGATCTTGAAGGCCACGGCCTTGCCGGCGATCACGTGCTCCAACGGGCCGCCCTGCTGGCCCGGGAAGACCGCGGAGTTGATCTTCTTGGCGATGTCGGCGTCGTTGCTCAGGATGATGCCGCCGCGCGGACCGGCGAGGGTCTTGTGCGTCGTCGACGTCGTGACGTGCGCGTGCGGGACTGGGGACGGGTGCAGGCCGGCGGCCACGAGGCCGGCGAAGTGCGCCATGTCCACCATGAGGTACGCGCCCACCAGGTCGGCGATGCGGCGGAACTCGGCGAAGTCCAGCTGGCGGGCATAGGCGGACCAGCCGGCCACGATCAGCGCCGGCTTGTGCTCGAGTGCCAGGCGCTCCACCTCGGCCATGTCGATCCGGTGGTCCTCTTCGCGAACCTGGTACGGGATCACGTTGTACAGGCGGCCGGAGAAGTTGATCCGCATGCCATGGGTCAGGTGCCCGCCGTGTGCCAGGTTCAGGCCCATGATGGTGTCGCCCGGCTTGATGAGGGCGTGCATCACCGAGGCGTTGGCCTGGGCACCGGAGTGCGGCTGCACGTTCGCGTACTCTGCGCCGAAGAGGGCCTTCACGCGGTCGATCGCAAGCTGCTCGATGACGTCCACGTGCTCGCAGCCACCGTAGTAGCGCTTGCCCGGGTAGCCCTCGGCATACTTGTTGGTCAGGACCGAGCCCTGCGCCTGCATGACAGCCACGGCGGTGTGGTTCTCGGACGCGATCATTTCCAGGCCCGAACGCTGACGGTTCAGCTCATCGTCGATCTTCGCCGCGATCTCCGGATCCAGCTCTGACAACACGGTGTCCAGGGACGGCGAAACTACCTGCTCGAACAGGGTGTTATCGGTACCTGCGGCCCCGGTTGCGGCGCTCACAGCTCGCCACCGTTCTTGGAAGCGTATTCCTCCGCGGAAAGCAGCGGGCCGTCGGACTCGGCGGCCACCTTGAAGAGCCACCCCGCACCATACGGATCGTTGTTGATCAGTGCGGGATCGTCGACGACGGCGGAGTTCACTTCCGTGACCTCGCCCGTCACCGGGGAGTACAGGTCCGAGACGGACTTGGTGGACTCAACCTCGCCGCAGGTCTCCCCCGCAGTCACAGCGGCACCGACCTCGGGCAAGTCAACGTACACAATGTCGCCGAGGGCGTCGGTGGCCACGGCGGAAATGCCGACAGACACAAGGTTGCCGGCTTCGCGGGCAACCCACTCGTGCTCGTCGGAGTACTGGAGTTCAGGTGCAACTTTTGCCATGTTTTTTCCTTTGCGTTGGTCTAAGAAAACAGTTGTGGTCAGGTTACGCGGCGGGGGCCGCCATCCTCTGCGTGCTGCTCCTTCGTCGCTTTGACGCACGCTGCCGGATGCCGCTCCCCCACCGCTAGAGGCTTGTTCAGTTTTCGGGGCCAACAGTTCCGGAAAAGAACGCTGGCCCTTTCGGGTTTAGTAGGTGACCCGTGGTTCCAGTAGGCCGATTCAGTTCCAGTGGGCCAACCTGCGGGAGGTAGCCCACCTTCCAAAAACCTAGGGCGATCGAACGCGACAGGTGCAGGTTCGCAACAGAGGCACCAAGGGTGAGCCGAGGTCCATACCGTTCGCCCTTCTGTTCGATAACCACCCATCAGTTCGATAACCAAAGGTGACGAGGACGGCCCCATCGGGACCGGCATCCGGCAGCGGGCGTCTAAGGGAGCGTCACGTCCGCTCAGCGGGCGTCTTTCGCGACCGAGCCCGCAGAGGATGTCGGTCCCGACGGGCTAAACGCAACCACGGTCACCCATCCGAAACTTATTTGGTCCGCTTATAGAACGGCAAGGTGACAACCTCAAACGGCTCGGACTTGCCGCGCAAGTCCACGTCCAGGGCCGTGCCCGGTTCGGCGTGTTCGACGTCGACATAGGCCAACGCTACGGGGTAGCCGAGGGTGGGGCTGGGCTGGCCGGAGGTGACTTCGCCGACAACTGCGCCGTCCTTGAGGACCGGGTAATGGCTGCGGCCGGCGCGGCGGCCCAAGCCCTTGAGGCCAACCAGCTTGCGGCCGCTGGTGGAACCGGCGCCCTCAGCCTTCAGGGCTTCCAGGGCAGCGCGGCCTACGAAGTCGCTTTCCTTGGCGAGCGAGACAACAGGGCCCAGGCCTGCCGAGAAGGGGTTGCCTTCGCGGGAGAGCTCGTTGCCGTACAGCGGCATCCCGGCTTCGAGGCGCAGGGAGTCGCGCGAGGCCAGGCCGGCGGGGATCAGCTCGCCGTCCTCGGCAACGTCCGCGATTGCTTGCCACAGGGCGGCAGCGTCGTCGTTGTCCACGAAGATTTCGAAGCCGTCCTCGCCCGTGTAACCGGTGCGGGCGAGCAGCAGATCCGTGGTGTTCCCGGCAAAGGTGAAGGGCACCTCAACGGCGGCGTAGTACTTGAGCCCGGTGACGAGGGAGTGCTGTTCGGCCGGGACCAAGCGGAGGAGGATTGCCTCCGCTTTGGGACCCTGGACGGCGATCAGCGAGGTTGCCGCGGAGGCGTCCTCGACGACGACGTCGAAGTTGGCTGCCCGCTGCGCCAGCGCCTCGGCGACAACCTTGGCGTTGCCGGCGTTCGGAACCACCAGGAACTTGGCATCGCCGCGGCGGTACGTGATGAGGTCGTCGATGATGCCGCCGTCTTCCTGGCAGATCAGCGAGTACTTGGCCTTGCCAACCGACATGGCGGAGATCTTGCCCACCAAGGCGTAGTCCAGGAAAGCCGCGGCTTCCGGACCGGTGACCCAGACTTCGCCCATGTGGGAAAGGTCGAACAAGCCGGCGGCGTTACGTACTGCGTGGTGTTCGGCCAGTTCGGAGGAGTATTTCAGGGGCATCTGCCAGCCACCGAAATCGGTGAAGGAAGCGCCGAGCTTCTTGTGCTCTTCGTAGAGCGCAGTGTAGTTCTCAGTCATCGTGAGGAGTCCTTTAGTTCTCGAAGGCTTCGATCGGCGGGCAGGAGCAGACCAGGTTGCGGTCGCCTGCGGCGCCGTCGATGCGGCCGACGGGCGGGAAGTACTTGTCCTGCTTGAGGTGGTGGACCGGGAAGACGGCCTGCTCGCGGGAGTACTCACGGTTCCAGTCCGAGGAGACGACGGCGGCCGCGGTGTGCGGTGCGTGGCGCAGCGGGCTGTTCTCCACCGTGAAGTCGCCGTGGGCAACCTGGTCGATTTCCTTGCGGATGGTGATCATGGCTTCGATGAAGCGGTCGATCTCCCCGAGGTCCTCGGATTCGGTGGGCTCCACCATCAGGGTGCCCGCGACCGGGAACGCCAGGGTGGGAGCGTGGAAACCGTAGTCGATGAGGCGCTTGGCAACATCCTCGGCGGTGACGCCGGTCTTGGCCGTCAGTTCGCGCAGGTCAAGGATGCACTCGTGGGCCACGAGTCCGCCTTCACCGGTGTAGAGGACCGGGAAGTACTCGTTCAGGCGCGAGGCGATGTAGTTCGCGGCAAGCAGCGCGGACTTGGTGGCTTCGGTGAGGCCTTCGCCGCCCATGAGCTTCACGTAGGCCCAGGAAATCGGCAACACACCCGCGGAGCCGTAACGCGAAGCGGAAATCGCAACGCCAGTCCCTGGCAAAGAAGCGCCGTCTTCGTGCGCTGCCTTGTTGGCGTCGCCGGGCATGAAGGGTGCGAGGTGTGCCTTGGCCGCGACCGGGCCGACGCCGGGTCCGCCGCCGCCGTGCGGGATGCAGAAGGTCTTGTGCAGGTTCAGGTGGGAGACGTCGCCGCCGAACTTGCCCGGCTGGGCCAGGCCAACCAGGGCGTTCAGATTGGCGCCGTCAACGTACACCTGGCCGCCGGCCGCGTGCACCGAGTCGCAGATTTCGCGGACGTCGGCGTCGTAGACACCGTGCGTGGAGGGGTAGGTGATCATGATGGCCGAAAGGACGTCCTTGTTGGCGTCGATCTTGGCCTGCAGGTCCGCGTGGTCGATGGTGCCGTCGGCAGCGGTGGCCACCACGACCACTTTCATGCCGGCCAGCACTGCCGAGGCTGCGTTGGTGCCGTGGGCGGATGCCGGGATGAGGCAGACGTTGCGCTGGGC